>JBAVQD010000100.1:0-2722 GCA_049693675.1 Candidatus Sulfotelmatobacter sp.
ACTATATGGTTTTCGACAAAAACGACGTTGGTGTTGTCGCCGATAGCAGAAATAAAGTCTGGCGGGGCGGTTTGCGCTGACGCGGCGGTCGCCGCCGCTATCACTCCAAAACCCAACAAAGGCAAAAATAGGTGCTTCATCAATCTTCCACTTCGCATGTTGCTCTCCTTATTTTAGTTGTTTTGCGATTGGACACCGCGGGGTCCCTGGACCTGAGCGCGTCCAGCGGCCTCGCACTCATCTCTAGTGGCTGAATCCTGGGCGTCAAATTGCGACTCCGCCTGCGACCTCGATCCGCTGCGCATTGACCCAATGATTGTGTTCCGAGAGAAGCGACGCGATCATAGGGCCGAGATCTTTTGGGAGACCTGCCCGGCCTAGTGCCGTATTTTCGGCAATCATCTTGTTGACAGCAGGATTGTCGCGAACGATGCCGCCGCTGAAATCGGTTTCCACCGGGCCCGGCGCAACCACATTGACGGCGATCCTGTGCGGACCCAACTCCTTTGCCAGATGCCTCGACAGCACTTCGACCGCTCCCTTCATCGAGGCGTAGACCGCCCCTCCTGGCGAGGCAGTGCGAGTCCGCGCGGTCGATATGTTGATGATCCTCCCGCCGTCATTAATGAGGGGCAGGAGCTTTTGCGTCAGAAAGAACACGCCTTTGAAATGGACGTTGCAGACGCTGTCGAACTCTTCCTCGGTGGCCTCTGCAAACGGCATGTTGCGGTGACTGTTACCCGCGTTGTTGACCAGAAAGTCGAAACGCGAGGCTCCGAGCTTGGCGAGTGCGTCCTTCACGCTTTCGACAAAGGCGTCGAACGAATCAACATTGCCGGCATCCAATTGCAGCGCAATGCCTTGCGCTCCTGCGTCCCTCACTGCGGCAACGACTGCTTCCGCGTCCGTGCTGTGGCTGTGATAGGTGAAGATCGTATGAACTCCGCGCTTTGCGAGGCTCTCGACGGTATTACGGCCGATGCCGCGACTGCCTCCTGTGACAAGCGCGATTTTAGGTGTTGAAGTTGTGTGTTCGTTCGACATGTTTGGATCTCCTCTTAGTTGTCTTGGTTTTATTTGTTGGTTAATTGGCGATCTCCTAAAGGCTTCTTTTCGTCAAGATCCGCCTGACGAACTGCAAGGGGGGAGGAGATCATTTCACTCCCGTTAGATTGTGAACTCGATGCAAGCAAGGCGCGTGTCTCGTCAACGACGCGATCCTGAAACCTCGGGTCGCGCACGAGCGCCGAACCGAGCATCGGATAGCCGCCATCGTCGTAGTAGACGCCGGTCTGACCGGATGCATTGATCAGGACTTTGGCGGCGACGCGCGCGGCTCGCTTCGGGTTGCTCCAATACTTCTTAAAGGGCGCGAGCAGCGGAAGGATGTGTTGCAACAAGAAACGTGGGAAGGCGTTGGCCTCGCGCCCGAGGCCGGTATTGGGCGTAAAACCCGGTTCTAGCGCGTTGAAGCGCAACCGTGGAGTCTCACGGGCGAACGCCATCACCGTGGCGAGATTGCACTGTTTTGACGTGGCGTAGGAGTCCCTCTCCGGCATCGCAGAGCCGCCGGGCATCCACTCGCCGCGTGCGCTCGCCTCCGCAGAGATATAGCGACCGCCGCGGAAGCCAGCGTCCGTAGCGGGTTTGCGCTCGGGATCTTCTACGCCGGAGCAGACGAAGACGACGTTCGCTCCGTCGGGGAGATGCGGCACGAGCGCATCTGTCAGCACGAACGGGCCGAGATGGTTCGTCGCGAATGTCATGTCCCAGCCCAGCGCGTTCCTCGTTGCGCGCATCTGCCCGATGCCCGCATTGTTGAGCAAACCGGCGATCGGGAGATGGAGCGCGATGATCTCCGAGGCCGCACGCCGCACGCTCGCAAGATCGGACAAGTCGCACACGACCGATACCGCGTGCTGGCCCTTCTGCTCGATAATTTTCTGCACCTCGGCGAGTTTTCCTCGGTCGCGGCCAACCAGGACGACCGTGCCCTGCTTGGCTAGCTCAAATGCCGTACAGCGCCCTATGCCGGAGGTTGGGCCGGTGATGATGTACGCCTTGCGATCTGTAGTGATGGTTTGCGCCATATTTGTCTCCTATTAGTTGCGTGTCTAGTCAGTCATTAATCGGTTTAAAAAATCAGCATATTACCCGCCAGAGAGCATCGAACCCGGCCTTGCAGTGCTTTTTCGCGTTGGCCCGGTCCTGAACCATGTAGTCCATCGTCGTTTCCGCCAGCGAGCTCATGATCGCGGAGACGAACCCCATCGGAACGTCGCGCATCGGTCCATTCGAGCGACACCGTTCCATCAGATTGGCGATCTTTGTCATGGTCTTATGGCCCGCAGCACGGGTGGCCGGCTTGATTTCGTCGGAAACGCCGAGTTGTGCAAGCGCGCGTCTCTTCTCGGGATCGGATACCGCCCAGCGCATCCAATTGGACCAGATGTGAAAGAACTGGTCGCGAAGCTCAGCCTTTGCCGGGAGCCCCTCCAGGGCAGCAGACGCCATATCGGATTTGAGTTCAAGATAGAGTTGGTTGAACAGCTCCGCCTTCGTCTCGAAGTAGGTGAACAACGAGCCGTTGGAAACGGCGGCCTCTTGAGCAATCATCGCTGTCGGCGCGCTCAATCCTTGCGTAACAATCACACGCGTCGCCGCCGCCATGAGTGCATTCCGCTTATCTTCGCTTCTTGGCCTTGCCATACCCTTATTATAT
>JBAVQD010000101.1:0-5914 GCA_049693675.1 Candidatus Sulfotelmatobacter sp.
GCCCAGAAGGTCGGCTCCATGATAGGCGACAGGAATCTTGTTGGCCTGGTGAACAATGCAGGAATTGTGGTGAGCGGGCCACTGCTTTATGTGAGGCCCAGCGAGTACAGGCGGCAGCTGGACGTCAACATGATCTCCCCGCTAGTCGTAATCCAAGCCTTCGCTCCTCTTTTGGGAACGGATAAGAAGAGGCAGGGGCCCGCTGGCCGCGTCGTGAACATCAGCTCGTCCACAGCAAAAGTTGCTATCCCACTTCTCGGTGCTTATAGCTCCTCTAAATCTGGTCTGGAAGGAATGTCGGACGTGCTGAGGCGAGAACTGATGTTATTTGGCATCGACGTCGTAATCATTGAACCCGGCACCGTGAACACGGCGATGTATGACAAGGGTGAAAAAGAAGATCTGAGTGAGTTCAAGCAGACCGAGTATTGGGATGCAGTGCAGAACTTCCAGAAGTTCATCGTCGCCGAAGCACGTACCAATGGCTTATCCCCTGAGCGCCTGGGCGAAGCCGTCCATGTCGCACTCAGCACGGCGAAACCGAAGGCACGCTACGCGGTCATTCCGCAACGTTTCAAGAACTGGACTCTGCCCAGACTTCTTCCTGCGAGGATGCTCGACGCCGAACTCGCAAAGCAGATGAAACTCACAAAGCTGTAGTCAGCCTCGAACGGGTGGGTTCTCACTTCCCCGGAGCGAATCTTGATGATAGATCTTCAGATTTGATGGACATGGCCTTTGCAATTCTCTTGAAGTCGTCCGCAGTGATCCGGAAAGCTCCTCTGCGAAACGCTAAGCCCCAACTCTCGTTCCCTTGGGTAAATGTCAGTTCTTGCAGTAGCGGCTGAACGGGCGCTTGTCTACTCTTGAAAAACTTCGTCCGGCGCCGATATGGACGAAAGCCCGAAGACTGCTCAGATTCGTAGGGAAATTCGTCAAGGATGCGTCCGGCAGCGGTGAAAGCCTGCAGGACAGGTCCGCTTCCCATCAATTCGCGTGGCGAGTAGAAGACGATGAGGTCGCCGACCTTCAATCGGCGCACCAAAGCCTCCTTACCGTGGCCCAGTTGGCAGAAGCCGCCTCGAACGGCACCGAGCACATGGTCGTGGCTTGCGACCCCAACCCAATGGCTTTTGTGTGTCATCTTTGCGAGTGCCAATTCGAACCTCCATCAAGGCTGAAGAACTTATTACTCGCCTTCGCCAACCATCACGGCGCGGAGATCGTAGTCGACAGGTTCAAACCCGGTCGCCAACGCCGCGGCTGCCTTCATGTGCGCCTGAATGCCGGGCAGCTTGCTCATGGCCGCATAGTCTTCCTTTGATCGCCACTGCGCGTAATTGACGACCTTGCGTCGGTCGCGACTGACGTGGAGGTTCGCGGAGATGAAGCCCGGTTGATCTCGAAAAATCTCTTCCGTAGCCTTTTGCAGGTTCTCCACCAAGCGGTCAGCGTTTCCGGGTTCAACGGAGAAGGTGTTGATGAATGTTAGATATCCGCTGCCTGCATCCAACCTTGCCGTTGCCTGCTTTGGCTTTTCTGTGTGGACGGTAATTGCGTATCCATCCGGGTCACGGAAAGCGAAGACTCTCCCAAACGGTCCATCGGCAGGAGGGAGAAGGATGGGTACGCCTTCCTCCACCAGCTGCGCGTGGAGCGCGTCGGCATCCGTTGCGGCGATCCAAAGAGACACGCCCCAGCCCAGCTTGCTAGTTGCATCGAGGTCAGCCATCGGTGTCCGGATCGCAAACGGGACAGGTTTGGTGTTGAAGACAACCGCGCCCGGTGGATTGTGCGGGGATGCAGTGAGACCGATCTGCTCTACGTAGAAGGTCTTGGAAGCCTCAAGATCGCGTACCTGGAGCGCAATAAAGCTTGGCCCGATCAATTTTGGCGTAGTTTTGTGCTTGCTGGATGTTGTCATGGTCCTTATAATATATAAGGATCCTTATATGTCAAGCCTGAAAGGCACATCGACGAACATGGCACCAGAACATCCGATGGCGGATCGGCTAGGATACGTGCTCAAGCGAGCACAACACGCACTCCGGACAAGCATGGATGACCAGCTAAGCCATCTGGGTGTGACCACGGCACAGTTCAACGTTTTATCCGCAGTTCAGCGGCAACCGGGCATTTCAAATGCCGCCCTTGCACGTGGGGCGTTTGTCACAGCACAGAGCATGCTGGGGATCGTGGCCAACCTGGAAAAGATGAGGCTCTTGCATCGTACTCCTCACCAGACACACGGACGCATCATGCAGAGTGAGTTGACGCAAAAAGGCACTGAGGTGCTGGCAAGCGCACGAAAAGCAATCGATGATGTGGAAAAGCGCATGACAGTCGGTTTTACTGCTGAGGAGATCCGTACACTACGGTCCATGCTTCGACGGTGTGCTCAGAATATGCATTCCGCAAAGAGCCGACTCCTCAAGTGACCTGATCGATATGGTGCCAGCACGGCGAATAGTCCTGGTTATGTTGGGCCCAACATAAGACGGATTATGTTGTCCTCAGATTTATGTGACGTTCAACATCGGTTGGCCGATAGACAGCGGGTTCCAACTGGCCGAACGTCACATAAGTTGGTTAGAGTTGAGCCAGGAACTTCAACAGGTCAGGATTGTCGCGCCAACGTTTTCGCGGTTGCCGCAGTTTGGTTTCACACATGCCCAGCGCTTTTGCCTTCATCTCCAGATCGCTTTCCGCGTAGATATTCGTCGTGTCGATTGAGACGTGCCCCAGCCATGCGCGGATCGTGTTGATATCCACTCCGGCCCGCAACAGGTGGGTGGCTGTGGTGTGCCGAATCGTGTGCGGCCCGATTCGTTTAAGTCGCAACCCCGCCCGATTGCCTCTGGCCATTCTGGCGTGACGAGTGACGATGTCGTGCACGCCGAATCGTGTCATCGCTCGTGCTGAACGGCCAAGGAACACTCGTTCCTGCTCGGCCCGTCTCGTGACTAGCTCCTTCAGGACCGCCGTAGTAGATGCCCATAGCGGGCAGAAGCGGATCTTGTTTCCTTTACCGCGCAGTTGCACGAACGACTGGGATTTCTCCTGTGGTCCGCGCAATCGCAGGTCGCCGACTGTCAGTTGGGCCACTTCGTCAGCTCGGGCCCCAGTGTTGTACAGGAACAACAATAGAGCGTGATCTCTCCATCCGAGCCGGCTGGTACGGTCAGGGGCGGCGAGCAGCGCGTCGATCTCGTCTTTGTCGAGATACCCGATTGGCCTGTGTCCTGATTTCTTGAAAGGGATACTGCGGATCTGCGCACACCAAGCGAGATGTTCCGGACTGCGCTCGCCGATAAAGGTCGCCAGCGTGCGTAAAGCAGCTAATCGTTGGTTGCGCGTTGCGACCGAGCACTTCCGTCTTTCCTCGATGTGGCACATGAACTCCCTCACGAGATCGGCGCCGAGTTCTTCCACCAGCAGCTCATCCGGTTTCCGGCGTAGGGTACTGCTGGCGAAGATCACGAACAACCGCAGTGCATCGCGATAACTGTGCTGCGTATTGCGGGCGAAGTTGCGATCGGTAGGGAGATATTCCAACAGAAAGCGCTTGATCCATGGCGCCAGAGCACTCTTATCTTTCATCGGTACCTCCGCACGCGTACTGCTCGAATCGACGATTTGCCTGTTCGAGCAGTTCCGGAGTCATGGTGAGATATCTCTGCGTCGCTTTCAGATCAACATGGCCGAGATAGGTGGAGAGAGCAGGGAGCATGCGTTGCACATCCGCATTCTGTCGGTACCATTCGGTCAGTCGATGAACCGCGAATGTGTGTCGCAGATCATGAAGCCTCGGTTGGAAGTACGAATCGTCGTGACGCTCGATGTGCGCCATTCGTCGCAAGCGTGAGAAGCTTGTTCCAGCAATCTGGACTGCGATCGGGTTAGTGCTCTTCGTCTGAAACAGTGGTCGATAGTGTTGGTTTCGTCGTCCAGGCTGGTGAAGGTACTGCCGGATCAGCTTCGCGAGATCCAGGCCGAGCGGCACGAGGCGTGACTTATAAAATTTCGTGTCGCGTATCGTAACGAGACCGAGCGGCAGATCCACATCCATGAGCCGGAGCCGAAGCGCTTCGCCGAGGCGCATGCCAGTTGCGTACAGAAACAGCAACAGGGTACGGAATGTGGCTTCCGACATGACACAGGCGGACCTCCGTTGGCAGCGTGGCACGGCGTCGAGTAGTGAGCGTAAGTCGGATCGCGAGTAGATATACGGAACGAAGCTCTGCGTAGTTTTGGGAGCGCATGGCGGCAGCGGAGATGATTTTAGCCGACCGCGTGCTGTCCAGTAATCGAAAAAAGTTCGCAGCGTGCCGCGTTTGCCGCTCCAGGTGCTGGGCATTACGCCCGAGCCGTCGAGGAATGCGGTGACTTGCTGGACGGTGATGTGGTGAAGATCGATGTCGCCACAGTGTCGAAGAAACGAGCGCAGTATGTTCGTGGGACTGTCGAACCGCATGCCGGCGTCACGTTTGCGCTGGATGTAGAGGTCAACCGCCTGGGAGAGCTTCATGCCAGCCCTCCCAGGTCGACGGCCGCCACAGCGCGCAGCGCAGGAAGATCGACCTTCGCATAGATTCCGACTGATTCAAGACCTCGGTGGCCGAGTAAGTCACCGATCTCCTTGAACGATGCGCCCTGTTGTAACCAGCGGGTGGCACAGGCGTGCCGCAGGGCGTGTGGCCCTCTTTTTCGGCACTTTATTCCAACTGCTCCGAGTCGTCTGCTCGTTAGCGTCCACAGACCATAGGGTCCAAGTGGTCGATAGGGAGGATTAAGCGTAACGAACAGGTGTCGGCAGGCGCATCGTGGACGGCCTCTTTTGAGGTATTGCAGGATGGCATCGCCAACCTGACGCTGGAGCGGATAGCGTTGTGGTCCTCCTCTCTTCGAGTGGCTCACCTCGAAAACCTCTTCACGCCAATCGAAATCGCTCAGCATTAGTCGTGACACTTCGCCACTCCGCAGTCCGTAAATCCCGAGCAACGAAAGGATTGCCCGTGCTCGCAGCACAGCCGGACCTGAACCCTTCACCGATTTCAAGAGCCTCCGCACTTCTTCCCAACTTGGCCCCTCGGGCAGCCCCTCGTATTTATAGATCTTGGGCGCTTCAATACCCTTCGCGAAACCTGCAGCGCACCATCCGTGCGTCTCGGCGTACCGAAAGAAGGCGCGCAGTGCTTGTGCAGCCACCGAAACCGACTTGCGATTCCATCCGCTGACGCCTTTCATTGCAAGGAACTGGTCAACATCTTCGACCCTCGCCCTCGCCAACAACCGATGCCGCTCCCCGAACCATTCCAGGAACCTTGATGTCTGCGCACAGTGGGACCGCACCGAATATGGCGAGAGGCCTTTTTCCTCTGTCATGTATCGGGCGAAGTCGCCGAGCTGATACGCGAACCGCATCGGCGGCGCACTCGGGAGCTTGAGCCGCCCATGGAATCGCAGCCACTTCTTAGCCGCATATATAAAGGATGAAGCCGAGTTGCCGTAGGAATGCGCCTTTGGATTCGTGCGCTGCTGGCGCGCCCAACAGCTCGCCGCTCGCTGGATTTCCTCCAGCGACACATCTCGCATTTGGGTCAGCTTCAGAAGACGCACTACTTGTAGTAACTCAGCGGAGAGATTCCGCAGCGCCTTGCGACTGGTACCTTGTTGCTGCAGGTGGTTGAGGAAGGAGTCTCGCTCTTTCAGCAGCGGTGCTTGTCGGTAACGATTGAGGAAAAAGGGATGTTCAAGAAACGTGTCTAGCATTTTGTGCGGGCCTCCATGCCCGCGACCGATGCTAGACGGCCACCGCCCAGGCCGCACTTATGTTGTGTTCAAAAACCGGCCGCCCCGCAAAACTGCCCGTCTCGCGAGCGGACCCAACATAAATGCGAAGACAACATAATCC
>JBAVQD010000102.1:0-25832 GCA_049693675.1 Candidatus Sulfotelmatobacter sp.
ACTCTGTAGTGTGCACCGGGTCGGCGCAGTCGGCGTTGTATCAGCAAGGTTGTTATTACGCCAACGGCGAATTCATTCAGGTGCACCCAACTTCGATTCCGGGTAATGACAAGCTGCGGTTGATGTCGGAATCGGCGAGGGGCGAGGGCGGACGCGTATGGGTTCCGAAGAAGGCGGGCGACAACCGCGATCCGAAATCGATTCCCGAGAGTGAGCGCTGGTATTTTCTCGAAGAGTGGTATCCGAAGTACGGCAATCTGGTGCCGCGCGATGTGGCGACGCGGGCGATCTTCAGAGTGGTTTACGAATACAACCTCGGCATTGATGGCAAGCCGATGGTTTATCTCGACTTGACACATATTGACCGGAAGATTCTCGATCGCAAGCTGGAAGGGATTCTCGAAATCTACGAGAAGTTTGTGGGCGATGATCCGCGCGATACGCCGATGAAGATTTTCCCGGGCATGCATTACACCATGGGCGGGCTGTGGGTGGACTTCAATCAGGCGACCAATATTCCCGGCATCTTTGCCGCGGGCGAGTGCGAGTACCAGTATCACGGGGCGAACCGGCTAGGAGCGAACTCGCTGGTGTCGTGCATTTATGGCGGAGGGATTGCGGGGCCGAACGCGGTGAAGTATGCGCGCGGGCTGCAAGCGCTGCCGGATGGTAACGCGGTTTTCGATGCCGAGAAGAAGAAGCAGGAAGAGAGCAATTCCCTGCTGATGAATAATACGGGGACGGAGAATCCGTTTAAACTCTGGCGCGAGCTGGGCGAGTTAATGACGAAGGATTGTACGGTTATCCGCTACAACAAAACCTTGGTGGAGACGGATGCCAAGCTCGTGGAGTTCCTGGAGCGATTCCGAAGAGTGAACCTGAGCGACCGCACGCAGTGGGCGAATACCAGCGTGGTATTTACGCGGCAGCTTTATAACATGCTGCAGTTGGCGAGGGTGATTGCTCAGGGCGCGCGTATGCGAGACGAATCGCGGGGAGCACATTACAAGCCGGATTTTCCGGACCGCGACGACAAGAATTTCCTGAAGACGACGAAAGCATATTTTGCGCCGGATGCGGATGAGCCAAAGTTTGAGTTCGAGCCGGTGGATGTGTCGCTGATACCGCCGCGGCCGAGGAAGTATGACGCGGCGAAGTGACGGTTGCATGGAGGGGCGGACGCCCTCGTCCGCCCAGCGCGGCGGAGCGATAAAACTAGTTGGTTTTGTGGCGCTGCTCCCCGGACGAGGGCGTCCGGGGCTCCACGAATCATGAGAAGAGTCATGGAAAATGGCTGAACATAAATCCGTAATCATCAAGATCAAGCGACAGAATAATCCGTCTTCCAAGTCATATTGGGAGGAGTTTGAACTTGCGTGGCATCCGGGGATGAACGTAATTTCTTCGCTGATGGAGATTGCGGCGAATCCGGTCACGCGCGATGGCAAACAGACCACGCCCATCACCTACGATTCGAATTGCCTGGAGGAAGTTTGCGGTTCGTGCGCCATGCTGATCAATGGACGGGCGCGGATGGCTTGCTCGGCTTTGATTGACAACCTCGAGCAGCCGGTGAAGCTTGAGCCGTTTTCCAAGTTTCCGATTGTGCGCGATCTGGCTACGGATCGCAGCGTAATTTTTGAGAATCTGAAAATCGTAAAGGCGTGGGTTCCGATTGATGGGACTTATAGCCTGGGGCCCGGTCCGCGGGTAAGCCCGGAGGAGCAAGAGCAGGCTTATCCGCTCTCGCGATGCATCTCGTGCACGTGCTGCATGGAGGCTTGCCCGCAGTTTAACGAGGAGACCGGATTTGTGGGTGCGGCGACGATCGCGCAGGTGCGATTGTTTAACATGCATCCCACGGGCAAGGAACTGCAGCGCGAGCGACTGGCGGCGCTGATGGGCGATGGCGGCATTCAGGAATGCGGCTACGCGCAGAACTGTGTGGAGGTTTGTCCTAAGGATATTCCTCTGACCAAAGCGATCTCCAAGGTGGGTGGAGACGTGATGAAACAGGCTTTGGGCGACCTTTTCCGGAGCTGACCTGGCAGGTCTGATTTAGCTCAAAACTCTAATAGGGGTGTTTTTCAAGGGCTGCGCGCGATTTTCCGCTTCCGTACCGCCGATTTTTGTCACTCGCGCAACAACAGAGCTGCGCTACCCTGTATCTAATGAGCGCTAAGTGGTTGCTGGGTTAGCACATGAGTTAACCATAATCCTGCGGGCGCGGATGGAGTTTGGCGTGCTCTATTTCCAGTGCATCCGTTGCGGGGCCAGCATGGTAACCACGAGGTAACCAGCAGTTGGAAATGGCTCCAGATAACGCTGGTAACGGGTGTTCTTCAAGGATTGGTTGGACGGCTTGACAGCATGGCTTAGAATGACCGGACAGTTGCGGGGTTGAGCACTGTGGCCGGCTACGGAGAATTTCTGAAATCACGATTGCAGCGCCGCTTGATGTTGTTTTTATTTCTGGCCTCGGTTGTCAGCCCGTTGTTTGCGGCTACGACCACCACAAGCTTGCATAAGAGGGTTCACCACTTCCGGCATCCGCGGCTGCATTGGACGCGATGGAATCCGATGTTCCGCCCGTCGCATGAATCTCTTCTGATACAGAACGCGGAAGTCGACCGGCTGGAATTACCACGCATTCAGGATGACGATGAACTGGAAGCGCTGAAGGCAAGTGGCGCGCTGCAGCCGATTATCGCCGGTGAGTCTTTGCGGTTCGATCCCCGGCTGGATCCCTCGCGGCGGTATTGCCGCCCGTGGACGCGGGATTTTGTGCAGGATGTTTCGCAGGCCTATTATCACCGCTTCCATGAACAGATTCAGGTGAACTCCGCGGTGCGAACAGTAAAGGTTCAGAAAAAATTGCGCCGGCACAATCGGAATGCGGCTCCGTTCGAGGGGGATACGGCATCATCGCATCTGGCGGGATTGACGGTTGATCTGCAGCGGCGTGGGATGAGCCAGGAGCAGATTCATTGGATGGAGCATTATCTCTTCTACATGAAGGCTCTGGGCCTGGTGGAGCCGGAAGAAGAGCGGCACCAGTGGGTGTTCCATATTATGGTTTCCGGCCGTTATGCGGATTGGCGTGAGACGCAGGATATTGTTCCGATGGACCGCCCTGAGCCGGGCATGGTTACGGCCGATGCCGCAGCATCGAACTAGATCGTTATACGGTATATTGCGCTTCACCGTTGCCGAACGACCAATTCTCCCAGGCAACTTCCACTAAATTGATCATCAGATCCTGCGGGCGCAGGCCTGGATTTTCCGCGAGAATCTCTGCCATGCGTTGAAACATTTTCTTCTTCTGCGCCAGCTTGCGGCCGGTGGAAAGCGTGATCTGGACGAAGACAACGTCGTCGGTGCGCTGTATTCCCAAGTAGGTGGGATCGTAGATCAGTCCGCCGGACGGGTGTTCGGTGATCACCTGAAATCTGTCCTGCTCAGGAACGGAGGCACCTTCCACCATGGCGCGATGGACGCCATCGGCCAGAGCTTTCTTATATTGTTCGGACTTCCCTTCGCGTAATGAAATTCTTACCAGCGGCATTACTGCCTCCTGTCATCGGATGTTTTTGTTGATCGAAAGCGCAGCGTCACTTTCCGGATGTGATGATCTCGGGGATCGGCGGGATTCACGAAACGCACGACGCACCGCCGTGATCATGCTTTAATGATGCGATGATCGTGATGATGGCCGGATTTCCCGGGTCCGGCAAAACTACTTTGGCTCGCGAACTGGCAGCGCGAACATCGGGCCGCGTCTTGAGCAAGGACGACATTCGTCACGCGCTGTTTCTGGCCGAAGAAATCGAATACTCCTCGCGGCAGGATGACTTCTGTTTGCAGGTCATGCTGGAAACTGCGGGTTTTCTATTCCAACAAGATCGAGAGCGCATCATTTTTCTTGATGGACGGCCGTTTTCGCGGCGTTATCAAATCGACAATGTGGTAAAGGCCGCCGAGTTGCTGCATCAGGAATGGCGGATTCTGGAATGCGTGTGCGCGGAGGAGATTGCGCGGCAGCGACTGGAGGAGCAGGGCCGGGAGCATCCGGCGGCGAATCGAGACTTTCAGCTTTATCTGGAAGTGCGATCGAGATTTGAGACTATTACACTGCCGAAGACTGTGATTGATACCGGGCGGCCGATCGAAGCATGCGTGGAGCAGGCGCTCGGGGCGCTTCGCTAGAGGGCTTTGGTGAGCGGCGCTTTCCTATACAATCGTGCTCGCGTTCTATCGATATTCTGCAATCTATAAAAATATATGACTCGTTTCGGCGTCGTTTTATTTTCATGCATTGCCCTGGCTACATTTTCGGCGGGGCAGGACTCAAATTCCGCAAACCCATCCGGACCAAAGGTCAGCGCACGAGCGATGGCGATTCAGAAATCGGCAATCGTGGTCGATACTCATGCCGACACGCCACAGCGGTTTCTTGACGAGGGCTTCGACATTGGATCAACCGATCCGCATGATGCCGGCCATCTGAGTCTCGATAAAGCGCGGCGCGGTAATTTGGGAGCGGAATTTTTCTCGATCTGGGTGGATCCGGAGACAAATCAAGGACACTTCGCGCGGCATACGTTCGATCTGATCGATTCGGTTTATCAGCAGGCGGCGCGACATCCGGACCGCATGATGATGGCGTTTTCTGTGGCTGATATTGAGCGCGCCCACCGCGAACGCAAACTGGCGGCGCTGATGGGAATCGAAGGTGGACATTCGATTGAGAACGACATGCACTTGTTACGGGATTATTACCGGCTGGGCGTGCGTTACATGACGCTCTCGTGGTCGAACACGAATGAGTGGGCGGATTCCTCTGGCGACATTGACGATCCGAAGATTCAGCATCACAACGGGCTCAGTGATTTTGGCAAGCAGGTGGTGCTGGAGATGAACCGGCTGGGGATGATGGTGGATATTTCTCATGTGGCCGATAAGACTTTTTGGGACGCCATTGCCACGACGAAGGCTCCGGTGATCGCTTCGCACTCTTCGGCGCGGGCGCTGGTGGACGCGCCGCGGAATATGACGGATGACATGCTGCGCGCGGTGGCCAAGAATGGCGGCGTGGTGCAGGTGAATTTTTTCTCGGGCTTCGACGATGAAACTTTCCGCAAGGCCGAGCAGGCTCAGGCGAAAGACCAGGCAGCGGCGATTCAGAAATATATGGATTCGCTGAAGGCGCAGGACAAACCGATCAACTACATTGAGGTTGACCGCATTGAGCGGGAGTGGATGGCAAAGATTCCGCGTCCGCCGTTCAGCGTGTTGATTGATCATATTGATCACATTGCCAAAGTTGCGGGAGTGGACCATGTTGGGCTGGGATCGGATTTTGACGGCGTGAGCGGAGCGACGCCGCAGGGGATGGACTCGGCTGCGGATTTGCCCAAGATTACGCAAGGGTTACTCGATCGCGGATATAGTGCGGAGGATATTAAGAAAATTCTTGGGGGAAACTTGTTGCGCGTGTTTGGGCAGGTCGAGCGGGTGAGCAAGGAAATGCAGGCGCAGCAGCGTTAGTGGTGACACTGTAGAGGATCGGTTTGGGAACGTCTTCCTGTGGCGTCATTCTGCGAAACCGCTTTGAGTCGAGCGAACGACCTCCCGTGCACGCCTTTTTCAAGGGAGATCTCTCACACGGCTGAAGTGCGCCGCGTTTCGGGATGACGCACCTCTACAAAACGGAGTCTCACTGGACCACCACCCGGCGTCGGCCGCTTCTCCTGCCCCAGTTCCCTGTCGTACAATGCAACGTTGCGTTTAACATTTCGTGCGCGTTCGCTACGCGAGGAGCAATCATGCGTAATGTTTTTATTGCCAGCGTTCTGCTATTCACGGGAGCGATGGCATGGAGTCAGAACAGTTCTCATGGTGCGCCCGCCAAGCCGCCGGTGCACCATGCGGCGACGGGAGAGCCTACGGCGATTATTCAGACCAGCGTGGGAAACATGACTTGCACTTTGTTTCCTGACAAGGCGCCGATTGGGGTGAAGAATTTTATCGGGCTGGCCACGGGGACAATGGACTGGGAAAATCCGGTCAGCGGAGCTACGAAGCATGGAGTGCCGCTTTACGACGGTACAATCTTTCATCGGGTGATTCCCGGGTTCATGATTCAGGGAGGGGATCCGAAAGGCGACGGATCGGGGGATCCGGGGTATAAGTTTAAGAATGAGGTTTCGTCCGATTTGACTTTCGACAAGCCGGGGCGGTTGGCTTATGCGAACGCCGGCCCGGATACGAATGGCTCACAGTTTTTTATTACCGAAGTGGCCACTCCGCACCTGAACGGGAACTATACGATCTTCGGCCAGTGTGACGAGGCCACGGTTGCGCTGGTGAAAGAAATCGCGCACATGACAACCGATCCGAGCAATGACCGTCCGTTTCGTCCAGTGAAGATTATTCATATTAAGATTGTGCGGGCAGGGACGGCAACGAAGTCCGCGACACCGGCGAAAAAGCCCGCGGCGGCAACCAAACCGGAGTGACAATACTCATTACTTCTTTATTCATGCAGTTGCCGAACTGGCCAGGCTGGACAGCCCCTTCGGCTACGCTCAGGGCAGGCTCGGGGAACTGTCGTTACATAAGGCAAGAACAATACTGAAAGGAATTCATGACTCGCCAACCGGGACTTTACGCAACGCTCGAAACCAGTGAAGGAAATGTCGTATGCCGGCTCTTTGAAAAAGAAGCGCCGAAAACTGTAGCCAATTTTGTGGAGCTTGCCGAGGGCAAGCGGGAGTGGACGCATCCTTCGACGCGCAAGAAATCGAAAGACCGTCTGTATGATGGAACGATTTTTCATCGGGTGATTCCGGATTTCATGATTCAAGGCGGCGATCCGCAGGGCACCGGCACGGGAGGGCCCGGCTATCAGTTTGAAGATGAGACCAAAGGCTCGCCGCACAAACTCGACAAGCCGGGCATCCTGGCGATGGCGAATGCCGGACCGAACACGAATGGATCGCAATTTTTTATTACGGTTGCGCCTACCACCTGGCTGACTGGCAAGCACACAATTTTTGGCGAGGTGGTGGAGGGCCAAGATATCGTAAAGAAAATTTCCGACGTTCCGCGCGGACGACAGGACAAGCCGAACAAGGATGTGGTGCTGAAGAAAGTGACGATCGAGAAAGCGTGACCGGGTACTCCTGCGATCGTGGCTCAAGTCAAGAACTCTGACCACAAAGGACACAAAGTTACACGAAGGAAACCTGCCGATGAAGGGCTTCGTGATACTTTGTGTCTTTCGTGTTCCATTGATTTTTCGCCCTTCAGCCAGTTCATTGACTTGCCCGACACCAGCACGTAGCATTCTTGCTCGATGATTGGGCAAACTATCTCCCACTACCGCCTGATTGAAAAGCTGGGCGGTGGTGGCATGGGCGTGGTTTATAAGGCAGAAGACCTGAAGCTGCGGCGCTTTGTGGCGCTGAAATTTCTGCCGGATGAAGTTGCTAAAGATCCGCAATCGCTGGCCCGCTTTCAACGCGAGGCGCAGGCGGCTTCCGCGTTAAATCATCCCAATATCTGCACCATCTACGAGATTGACGAGCACGACGGCCAGGCCTTCATCGCCATGGAGTTCCTGGACGGGCGCACGTTAAAGCATGCCATCGGTTCGCGACCGATGGACAATGATACTCTGCTAAACCTGGCGATTGAAATTGCCGATGCGCTGGATGCGGCGCATGCGGAAGGTATTGTGCACCGCGACATCAAGCCAGCAAATATTTTCGTGACCAAGCGCGGACACGCCAAGATTCTCGACTTTGGCCTGGCGAAAGTAGGCGCGGGGCGGGGCGGGGCGAAAGGCCTGAGTGATAACGCGCAGACTTTAGACGAACCTCACCTTACCAGCCCCGGAACGATGTTGGGGACGGTGGCTTATATGTCGCCGGAACAGGTGCGCGGGCGCGAACTGGATGCGCGCAGCGATCTGTTTTCCTTTGGCGCCGTGCTTTATGAAATGGCTACGGGCGACGTTCCCTTTCATGGAGAGAGTTCGGCGGTGATTTGCGAGGCCATCATGAATCGCGCACCGGTTCCGGCGGTGCGACTGAATCATGAAGTGCCCGCGCGGCTGGAAGAAATCATCAACAAGGCGCTGGAGAAAGATGCGGGACTGCGCTACCAACACGCATCGGAGATGCGCAGTGACCTGCAGCGGCTGAAGCGCGATACGGATTCGGGGCGAAGCCAGCTGCCGATGGATTCGGGAAGCGCGGGAGCTGCAGCGGCGACCTCGGCAAGTTCCGGGCAGCGCAGTGCTTTGGCTCAGAGCGGCGCAGTGGCGGTTGCGGCGCACGCACGGCGTTACGGAAAGATGGCGCTGGCCGCTGGAGTAGTCGCAGTGATCGTCTTGGCTTTCGTATTGTGGCAAATGCGGCATCGGACGGCACCTGCCGCAGGATCCGCCGCGCCGCGAACTCTGGCTGTGCTTCCCTTGCAAAATTTGGGAGCGGACAAAGATCTTGATTTTCTCCGGCTAGCGCTCGCGGATGAAATTGCGACGTCGCTGAGTTATGTGCGCGATCTGACCATCCGTCCGTTTGCGACGACGCAGAAGTATGATTCGCCGACGGTCGATTTGCAGGAGGCAGGGCAGGCGATGCACGTGACCGATGTGGTCACCGGGCATTTTTTGAAGGAGGGTTCGCAGCTGCAGATCACACTGGAAGCGATTGATGTGGCGAACAATCGAACGATCTGGCGTGACACGATGACCGTCGCCGCACCGGACCTGATTGCAATGCGTGGGCAAATTACGGCCAAGGTTCGGCAGGGACTGGTCCCTGCGCTGGGCGCGGGAACGGATTCCGCGGAAGGGGCAACGCGGCCCAAGAACGAGGAAGCCTACGATTTATACCTGCGCAGCATCGCGCTGCCGCACGACCCTGCGCCCAATAAGGACGCCATTGCGATGCTGGAACGAGCGGTGGGGCTGGACCCGAGCTACGCACCCGCGTGGGGTGCGCTGGCGCTGCGCTACCATTACGACTCGGCATACTCGGATGGTGGCGATGCGGCGTTCCAGCGCTCTAACAGCGCGTTTGAACGGGCGCTGGGACTGGATCCAAATCTGGTGAGCGCGGCAGGGCAGCTCATTACCAATCGAGTGGAAAGAGGAGACACCGTTGGCGCTTACCGGGAGGCAAAAGAGCTGGTGGCACGCCATCCGGAGAACGCGAGCGCGCACTTTGCGCTGGCTTATGTGCTGCGCTACGGCGGAGCCATGGAGGAATCGGCGCACGAATGCGACACGGCGCTGGCGCTGGACCCGGGGAACTATACCTTCCGCTCCTGTGTGTTCACTTTCGACCAGTTGGGCAACTATGCCCGAGCAGTGGAATTTCTAAAACTAGATGCGGGTTCGGAATATTCCGATAGCAACCTGGCGGCTCACTATCTTCGGGATGGAAACGTGGCGCAGGCTAAAGAGCTCGCGACGAAGCTAAAAAGGCAGCCGCTGATCGACTGTTTGAGTGGCACGTTGCAGGCGAACCAGCTCGACCAGCAGGCGGCGTCCGCGATCATCGCCGACCCTGATCCTGAACCGCGTTATGTGATTGCTGGAGACTTCACTTACTGCGGTAGGAAAGAGATCGCCTTGGAAATGATCAAGAGCGCCATCGATCACCATTTCTGCGCATATTCAGGATTGCAGGATGATTCTGTGTGGGCGAAGTTGCGAGGGACGCCGGAATTTGCCGAGCTGGTTTCAGAGGCGAAGAAATGCCGGGATGATTTTTTGGCAAAAAGGGAGCAGTAGCAGTGAGTGGGGATTAGTGATTCGCCAGAACGTGAATCCCGGGCAGGTGAAGAAGGTGCTCGTCCGCGGTTACGAGTGTCAGGTCAAAGACCTTTGCGGTAGCTGCGAGTAGATGGTCGGCGGGGTCGGCATGGGAAAAGCTGATCGACCCAACGGCGAGAGCGACTTCTACGGTGAGAGGCGCTTCGATGAGCTTCAGGTGCTCCATCGAAGTTGCCACCCACGCGGCAACGTCTGAAGGCATCTTGAGCCGCCGCTTGCGCTGCAGTACGGTCAGTTCCCAGACGCTGATGGAAGAGAGCCACAATTCGTTCTCGATATTGGTAAGTGCCTTCGCGACGCGGGTGGTCAAGCGACTCGGGTCGGTTACGGTCCAGAGCCAAATATGGGTATCGAGAAGTAGTTTCACCGGGCGGCGTCCCACTCGTCCCAGCTGCTCGTAGGACCGACGATATCCCCCAGAATTTGCACGGTTCCAGCCATGGATCCGAGCCGTCTTCCGGTAGGCTTCGCCGGGGATGGAGGAATGACCTCGGCGACGGGCTTGCCGAAACGCGTGACGCGGATCGGCTTGCGCGTTTTGCGAACTTCTTCGAGGATGCCGAGGCACTTGGCTTTGAACTCAGAGATGGCAACTTCTTTCATGAGTCGTTTATACCATGGTCAATGACCATGGTCAAACTACGCAAAGCCGTGGCCCCATGGGCTAAGGCCGTGTTCCTGCCACAGAAGTCCTGGGCGGCACGACTGAAAGTCGTGCCCTTCCCGATCCGTCAAATTATCCGCCGTTAGACTCCAATCACGCCGCACAACTCCTTAACAGCGGCAGCGCTTTTGTCGAGGCCAGCTTTTTCTTCGGCTGTGAGCTTGATCTCGATGATCTGCTCGATTCCCTTTGCTCCTAGCTTCACAGGGACGCCGACGTAGAGGCCGTTGATTCCGTATTCGCCTTGCAGATAGGCGGCGCAGGGGAGAATCTTTTTCTTGTCTTTGAGAATGGCCTCAACCATTTCTGTCGCCGCGGCTGATGGGGCGTAGTACGCGGAGCCGGTTTTCAGGTACTTCACGATTTCGGCACCGCCGTCGCGGGTGCGTTGAACCAGGGCTTCAAGGCGGGATTTCTCGATCAGCTCCGTGATCGGAATTCCGGCGACGGTGGAATAGCGCGGGAGCGGGACCATGGTGTCGCCGTGGCCGCCGAGGACGAATGCGGTGATGTTCTCGACGCTGACTTTTAGTTCGTCGGCGATGAAGGCGCGGAAGCGGGCGGAATCGAGAACTCCAGCCATGCCGATGACACGCTCGCGGGGGAATTTGCTGAGCTTGTAGGCGGCCTGGGCCATGGCGTCGAGCGGGTTGGAAACGATGATCAGGATGCAGTTGGGCGAATGCTTCACCACTTCGCCGACTACGGCTTTCATGATGTTGTAATTCGTGTTGAGCAGGTCGTCGCGGCTCATGCCGGGCTTGCGTGGGATGCCGGCGGTGATCACGACGATGTCGGAGTTCGCGGTGTCTTTGTAGTCGTTGGTTCCGATGACATAGGAGTCGCGTTTTTCGATGGGCATGGCTTCTAGGAGGTCCAGGCCTTTGCCTTGCGGGACGCCTTCGATGATGTCGATGAGGACGACGTCGGCTAATTCTTTTGAGGCGATCCAGTGGGCGGCTGTGGCGCCGACGTTTCCGGAACCTACGATGGTTACTTTCTTGCGCATAATAAGTCCTTTCGAGATTAAGCAATTAGCAGTTGGCATTTAGCATTTAGCCAGCACGGCGCGGGCTTGCCGCTGCCGGCGAAAAAGCAGGTTCCTCCTCTTCGCTGCGCTCAGAGTCGGAATGACAAAACAAATCGGGGACTGAATGCTGAGTGCTGAATGCTAATTGCTAACGGCTAATTGCTGACTGCTAATTGCTAACTGCGAACTACACCAGTACGGCTGCGCCCATGTTCTCGATGATGCTGTCGGCGAACTGGCTGGTTTTTACTTTGGTCGCGCCTTGCATCAGGCGTTCGAAATCATAGGTAACTTTTTTCTGAAGGATGGTTTGTTCGATGCCGCGCTCGATCAGGTCCGCGGCTTCATTCCACCCCAGGAAACGAAACATCATGACGCCTGAGAGCATGACGGAGCCGGGATTGATGACGTCTTTGTCGGCATATTTTGGGGCGGTGCCGTGGGTGGCTTCGAAGATGGCATAGCCGTCGCCGATGTTGGCGCCGGGAGCGATTCCGAGGCCGCCGACCTGGGCGGCGCAGGCGTCGGAGATGTAGTCGCCATTCAGGTTCGGGCAGGCGAGGACGGAATATTCATCGGCGCGCGTGACCACTTGCTGGAAGATGGAATCGGCGATGCGGTCGTTGATCATGATTTTCTTCTTCCACTGGCCATTGCCGTGCGTCGCGTAGATGAGGTCGAGAACTTCTTTCACTTCTTGTTCTACTGCCTTACGAAATTCCGGCTGGGCGAATTCCAATCCGGGCTCGACGAGTTCGGCATTTTGTGCGGCCGTCAGATTGGGGTTCTTATCTTTGTTGTCGAGGATCCAGCTCTCGCGCTCGGTCACTACCTGGTCGCGAAATTCTTCGGTGGCCAGTTCGTATCCCCACTTGCGAAACGCGCCTTCGGTGAATTTCTGAATGTTTCCCTTATGCACGAGGGTGACGCTTTTACGGCCAGTTTCGAGGGCATGGAGAATCGCCATGCGGACGAGGCGCTTGGTTCCGGTAACGGAAATTGGCTTGATGCCGACGCCGGAGTCGAGACGGATTTGCTTTTTGCCGCCCTTCAGCATGTCTTTGTTGATGAATTCGATGAGGCGGGCGCAGTCGGCAGTTCCCTGCTCCCACTCGATGCCGGCGTAAACGTCTTCGGTGTTTTCGCGGTAGATGACGACATCCATGCGTTCGGGATTTTTTACCGGCGAAGGGACACCCTTGTAATACTTAACCGGGCGCACGCAGCAGTAGAGATCGAGAATCTGGCGAAGCGCGACGTTGAGCGAGCGAATGCCGCCGCCGACAGGCGTGGTCAGCGGGCCTTTGATGGCGACGCGGAATTCGCGGATTGCATCAACTGTGTCATCGGGCAACCAATTATCGAATTTTGCCTTGGCCTTTTCGCCGGCGAAGACTTCATACCAAACGACGCGGCGCTTGCCGCCGTAGGCTTTTTCCACTGCGGCGTCAAAGACGCGCAGCGATGCTTTCCAGATGTCGCGACCGGTTCCGTCGCCTTCGATGAAGGGAACAATGGGATTGTCTGGAACATCGTACTTGCCGCTCGCGTAGCCAATTTTCTTCCCGTTTGAAGGCACGGCGATGCCGTTATAAGAGCCTGCCATGATGAGTCTCCCTATAGAATTTCGCAACACCGATTGTTGAAACTTTCAATTATAGAGAATACCCCCGGAGCCGGTATGCTGACCAATTCCGCCATCACGCGTTTGTGTGACGGGGATCACCAACGCCGGGTGCCGAAATACTTTCGCACGCCGACCGTCACGTAGCGGCCCCAGGGGCCGTTGTTTCCCAGGTCGGCGATACCGAGATAGGTATCGCGGGCGCCGAGGCGATCGAAGAGGAAGTGCTGGGTCACGCGAAACTCGAATCCCTTGTCGATATAGATTCCTACCCCCCAGGAGTGTTCAATGCCAATGGCATCCGGCGACCAGGTGTAGAGAGTCTGGGGAATGGTTTTGCCGAAGAGGAATGCGGGCGCGCCAAATACCATGAAGCGGCGCAACTGACCCCGGCCGAAGGGACGAACCTCGAGCATTCCGGAGAGCATGTAACGGGCGAACAGGCTGCAGGGCGCGTTAACGCCACCATACTGACCGGCGTTTCCGGCGCAGAGGTTCGGGTCGATTTCATTATGCGGAGGGGCCAGGTCCAATTGCGCCCATCCCCAAAGCATATCGTGGGGGAAAAACATCCGTTCTTGCTGTCCGGAGTCCGACGGTTTGGAGTCCAGAGGGGCGGTTGAGGAGGCCGAACTCTCGACCTGGCCTAAACCGAAACTAGAAAGCAGAACATTAACTGCAAGAATCCACACCAATCTTTTCATCCAGCCTCCGAGAATGTACCTCTGTTGAAATCGACTACCGGCGCTGCCGCCACAAGTCACGCTCGTCACCGCCCGCAAATCACGCAGACCGGGTTTGAGAGAGCGGAACATTGTAACCGTTGCTGACGGGGATTGGAGAATCGTTCCGAGCGGTATGCTCGAAAGGGCTACGGGGCGCCTTGGATCTGGACGGAACTGCTTCCAGAATCCATATCCAGTATTCGGATTTATTCCATTCATAGAATGGAACGGCCTGTGGCAATGTCGCAAGGGCCTGCAGTCTCAAGCACCTACGGTTTGGACGGCCGATTGCTCATACTGGCTAGAAGTTCCCTAAAATCATGCCTCAAGAAGTGTCGGTTTCCTATCAGGCTATTAAGAGTAAGGTGTATCGGCTGATTGACACCCTCGTGGTGGGGGATAAATCGGAGGTCGAGGTGCAGGAATCGATCCGCCGCTGGTGGGAGCTCATCCACCCTGCCGATCGGCCCATCGCCCAGAAGTACCTGCAACTCGTGTTGGACCGTTCGTGTACAGCCTTGGACGCGATTGAAGAGGGCCTGACGGACGCGACGAACCATGAGGCGTCTTGCCGATCGGACTCGGCAAAGGCGTTCAAGCTGGTCGACCGAGTCGTGAAGCAGAACGCGAAGCCCACCGCGTTAAGCAATTCCATCTGAGGCGTGCGGCGTACTGATCTGCAGCAAATTCTTCGTTCTCTTTTCAGCGAGATATTCGGACCGAAGCCGCGATCTTTCAAGTCTTCGGGCTGGTAAGCCTGGACGCCCGTCCGTGGCCTCTGGCTGGGCGCGGACATCTGCCGTAACATACATCCAGCGATGCATTCCGCACGGCAGATGAAGATTCTGAGTTCAAACGCTTTGTGGCGTTGGCGATTTCACGCGCTCGCGTTACTACTCTTCTGTTCCTCTATTTTGTGCACACCTGCGAGCACGCAAGTTCAGACATCGGTTGGGGCTCAGCCGGTTCCTGCGGCCGATGCGAAGCTGATCGAGGTCAAGGCGACCGGGAGCCAGCGCTTCACGCAGGAGGAAGTGGCAGCGGCGACTGGGCTGATGGTGGGTACGATTGTGGACGACGAGACCTTCCGCAAAGCCGCCCGGCAACTGGGCGAGACGGGAGCCTTCGATGCGATCTCCTACACGTTTTCGTACTCGGCGGCGGGGACCAAACTGGTGTTCAAGGTGACGGACGCGGAGAAGTTCGTGCCGGTCCACTTCGCTGATTTCGTGTGGTTCTCGGATAAAGAACTGCTGCAGAAAGTGCATGAACGGGCTCCCCTGTTCGACGGAGAACTGCCGGCTACCGGGCGCTTGCCGGATCAAGTATCGGACATTCTGCAGGCGATGCTGGTGGAAAATGGCATCCCTGGCCACGTGGACTATCTCCGCACGCCTGGAAGGGAGGGGCAACTGGCGGCGATCGATTACAGCGTTTCAAACGTTACCATCCGCATCCGAAATATCGAGTTTACTGGAGCTGGAAAAGATGAGTTGGAACTGCTGAAGGATGCGGGCAAGAAGCTTAGCGGACGTGACTATTCACGCGCTTTGATAGCTTCGTTTACGCAACATTCGGTCATGCCGATTTACCACGATCGTGGTTACCTGAAGGCGGAGTGCTCGTCCCCACAGCCGAAGGTGATCAAGGCGGTAGTACCAGAGGAGGGCGATCAGGAGACGATCACCACGGTGGATGTGGCGCTCGCGATTACGCCCGGAATTCAGTACAAACTGAAGGGGTGGAGCTGGTCGGGAAATAAAAACATTCCTAGGAGCGAACTGCAACCGCTGCTGCACGCCAAGACTGGGAAACCTGCGAGTACGGTGCAACTGGAGGATGATCTGCGGGGTGTGCAGGAGCTGTATGGCTCGCGCGGCTATGTCACCGCCACGATCAAAGCTGACGCTCAATACGATGATGGGGCGGCCACAGTTGATTATTTGCTGCTGGTGACGGAGGGTTCCGTATTTCACATGGGCGAGCTGGAATTTCGCGGCATCGACAATGCGTTGACGGCGAGACTGCGGGAAGCGTGGAAGATTCGTCCGGGCGACGTTTACGATGCTACTTACCTCAAAGAATTTCTGACCAAGGCTAGAAGGCTTTTGCCGGCCAGCATAGACTGGGAAGTCACTCCGCACGTAACGGCCATGGCTCGGGACAAGACGGTGGATGTGGATTTGCAATATACGGCGAAGGCGCCACAGTAGGCGGCTGAGTGGCGGTTTCGCTCGCGTCCTCTCACGGCGTGCCAACGAATTTCCCAGACGCCTGGTTTTTCCTCCTGAGTCGCTTACGGAGTCACGGTCAGGCTAATTGTGTTAGAAGTGATGACCAGTTCAGATTGGCTTGGCCGCTGTACCCCGACTGCGGCGCCAGGGCCTTGTGGACGGCTTAACTGGATTGTGTACTTACCCGGCTTAAGCTCGAAGAGCCGACCGACATCCGTATTAAAGTATAGGGTTTCGCCGGGCGACAGCCAAGTGGGCAGGTGGGACCACCTCGGAAAGACGCTGATGTGCGGCGAGGTATGCGGCTCCTCGCCTTGGATTGCCTCGTAGAGAGGTGTTTCTGGTGCCTTTTTGCCCTCGAGGTCACGCACGCTAAATAAGAAGTTAAAGTTAACACCGCTTGCCATTTCCATATCGATTCGGCTGCCTGATATGTTTTTTACGGCAATACCCAGCCATACTGCGGATCCTGCCTTAACGGCCTGCGACGCGCTGATGGCGATCGAAAATGGTGGTTGTTCTTCCTGAGCTTGCGCAGGCAATAGCAAAGCTAAGGGTGTAACAGCCAAGAGGCACCATCTCAGTCGAGTCTGCATATTGTGATTTGTTCCTCTCATCTGCATGCTTGAACGCAACGCGCCGTAGCAATGAGCGCTACTCCAGACAGGGTAGATGGCACCGGCGAAAATGTCACTTGCTCCTGCATTATTCTGTGGATATTCTAAAACGCGGTGGGTGGTTGTTCGGAAAACCGGAATTTAAAACTCTTTTGTTGAAATTTCCCAGCGGCGTGGTACATTATGTCGCGTTTTGCCCGAGGCCCTCCCCCAATCAGGACCGGGCACAAGTGGGAACCTGCGCCAGCGGGTTCCCATTTTTTGCGATTGCCGCAAATTCACACTTTGTTTACAAACCATTGTGTTAAATTGTGCATTCTCACTCTCATAAATCTGCGAGCCGGAGGCTAGAGCGTTGGGCAAAGACATGGTTCCCAAGAAGATGTTCTTCACCAAGGGAGTCGGAAAGCACCGCGAGCGGTTAACATCCTTCGAGTTGGCGTTACGCGACGCTGGTATAGCTGCCCAGAATCTGGTGCGAGTCTCTTCCATCTTTCCACCCAATTGCAAAATGCTGGCGCGCAAAGAAGGCGTGAAGTATCTGAGTCCGGGCGAAGTGGTGTTTGCGGTGGTGGCGGAAAACTCCACGCATGAGGCGCACCGGCTGCTGGCTTCGTCGATTGGGGTGGCGATTCCGGCGGACAAGAATACCTACGGATATCTCAGCGAACACCACTCTTTTGGCGAGACGGAAGATGCGGCTGGGGAATATGCGGAAGAGCTCGCGGCGGAAATGCTGGCGACCACGCTGAATGTGGAGTTTGATCCTGACCGTTCCTGGGATGAGAAGAAGCAGATTTACCGGCTCTCGAACAAGATCGTGCGCACGGCGAATGTGACGCAATCGGCGGTGGGGGATAAGCGCGGGTTGTGGACGACCGTGATTGCGTCGGCGGTGCTGATTTTCGATTAGGGAGTATCCGTCAGGCTAGACGATTTCTATTTTGAGCGTCGGAAATGCTGCCCGGTACAGCCGTTTATCCGGCGAAAGTAGGCGATAGCTGCGGACATCGGCATGCGCGCCGATAAGTGTTACACACAAAGGGGTTAGGTGGCTTTTGCGACCCTGACGATGCCGGCTGCATCAAATTGGTGTTATGGTTGTACTTTAGTAACCTTTCTCCCTCCCCATTGTAACCTTCCGTTAACAGCTTTCCCTTATCATGGAACTGTTGGGAAACACCTATTTAGACCCGAAGGAGTAGTTTTGGATAACGATACCCGTAGAAAAAAGCAGCAAGAGTTGATGACCGAATTGATTGAAAGAAAGATCCGGCTGCACGCGCAGCATCTTTATGATCAGCGTGGGCAGGAGGAAGGTCTTGCGCTGCAAGACTGGGTGGAGGCGGAGTCGCGAGTGCTGGAGAACAGCATTCTGGCGCCGCTTTACCGGAAGAGCCGCGGAGAAAACGGCTCATCGAACGAAGAGAACGTGGATTCGGAGAATGCGCAGTTTGCTCTGGCCGATGCTTGCAGCTCAGAGGCTGGCGCATAACTCCAGCGGCTAAAGCCGCTACTTATATTTGTCCATTTTCCCGGCGCGACTAAAGTCGCGCCCTTTCAAAGCTGGCGGCGCGTTTCCCTAACCCCATTTCCTCTATTTCCTTGCCGCTGCGGTTTTTCCCTTGCTTGCCCTGCTTCCCTTCTTATCCAATCGTTCCAGCACGGCTGCGACGATCAGCGGCAGGCCGACCGTGGCGTCGACGAAAACCTCGCCGAAGCGGCCGCCTTCGGCGGGGGGCACGAATTTCCCCCATGAAACGGCCTCGCTGTAAGGACTGCCGGACAAACCTCCCCAATACACGGGCTCGGGGCAAATGCGCAGGCCATAGTGATATCGCTTTAGGGCAACGTTCTCGCCCAGGCGGCGATGGCGCAATTCGCAGAATGGACCGAACTGCTGCGACCAGTTGCGCGGCACGCCTCCGCCGATAGTGACGATGCCGAGCTTTTTCTGGCGTAGCAAAGTCGCGGCAAAGTGCTCCAGGTCTTCGAATGGATCGAAGCGAATCTTATGCCTGCCCGTGGATTCGCGAAGACGGTTGTTCAGCGCGGTGTCCAGGCCCATTTCCGAATCGCTGAAGGCCGGGACGAATACGGGGACGCCCATCTCGTGCGCCGATTTCAAAATTCCGCGCTGCTCTCCTGAGTGTTTGGCCAGATACGCGCCGATGGCGTGATTCAGCTTGTAGGAACACATCACTTCGTTGTGGTCCCAACCCTCGAGCACTACAGACATCACTTCTTCCACGTCGTCGAGATTCTGCTCGGGCTCGAGTGTGTCGTAGACGCGGTTGTAGCCCTGCTCGTAGAGTTCTTCATCCGAAACTTCGGGGTTGTAGCGGAAGTGGGCGCGGCCGGTGGCTTCGACCAGGCCGTGGGCCATGAGCGCTCCGGTGGAAACCACGGCATTCACGATGCCGCGATCGATCAACTCGGTGACGATGAGGCCTTGCTTGGCCACTGTCATGGCGCCGGAGAGAGTCATCACCACAAAGCATTCTTCGTCGCGAGCCATGGCTTCGAGAACGTCGGCGGCCTCGCCCAACTGGCGTCCGGTGAATGCGGTCTTCGACATGGCACGGACCAAGTCGTCGATCGACTTCACTTTACCGAGATCGAGCGGCTCGAGCGGAATCAGACGGTCTTCAATCGGATTGTGCAGGTGGCGATCCTTTCCCTCACCCTCGTGACCTGCAGTGGTATGAGATTTTTCCGCCGAGTGTCCAACTTTGTTGCTGTGATGATTGCCGTTTTTCAAGATGAGTGCCTCCAAGCAAAATTCACCACCGACCCAATCAACTACTTTACAGGATCAATGTTAAAGGACGCCACGCGCCTGAGGAGCAAAGAACGAGTCAGTTTGACTGTCGGCGGGATCGCATCGTGGCGACGGTCATGCGGCGCGATCAGCTAACTCTTCTCGAATGCTATATTGATCGGCAGAGGGATGAACCACGTGCCTCCTGATAAATTTCGAGTAGCGCTGGTGCAGATGTCGTGTGGGCCGGAGCCGGAACAAAATCTGGCCAAGGCTCTCGAGCGCGTGGCCGATGCCGCGGGACGCGGCGCGCAAGTGGTCTGCCTGCCTGAACTTTTTCAGACGCAATATTTCTGCCAGCGCGAGGATCATTCACTGTTCGATTTGGCGGAGCCGATTCCGGGGCCGACCAGCGATAAACTTTCCGCGGCGGCCAAACAGCATGGCGTGGTGCTGATCGCGTCCTTGTTCGAGAAGCGCGCGCCGGGGATTTATCACAACACGGCGGCCATTTTCGATTCGAATGGAGCGCTGGCCGGACTTTATCGGAAGATGCACATTCCGGATGATCCGCTCTACTACGAAAAGTTTTACTTCACGCCCGGTGATTTGGGATTTCGCGCGCTCGATACCAGCGCCGGACGGTTAGGGACACTTGTTTGCTGGGATCAGTGGTTTCCCGAAGGGGCGCGGCTGACGGCGCTGCAGGGGGCGTCTGTGCTGTTTTATCCGACGGCTATCGGGTGGCATCCTGCGGAGAAAGCGGAGTTCGGCGAGGTGCAGCACGATGCCTGGCGCACCATTCAGCGCGCTCATGCGATCGCGAATGGAGTTTATGTGGCCGTGGTGAATCGAGTGGGATTTGAAACGGGCAACGTGCGCGGCAAATCTACGCCGGGGCACGGACTGGAATTCTGGGGCGCGTCATTTTTCTGCGATCCGTTTGGGCGCGTCATTGCTGAGGGATCACATGACCGCGAGGAGATCCTGGTGGGCGATGTGGACTTGAAGGCGCTGGAGGATATTCGACGGAACTGGCCGTTTCTACGCGATCGGAGAATTGATGCTTACGCGCCGATTTCCAACCGTTTGTTGGATGGAGGGAGGATCTGACACCCATGGATCCAGAGGGCATAACAGAAACGACCAGATGGAGGGTCGTCACCAATAAAGACAACTTTGACAAATTGAAGTCTGTGGAAAGCTTCTGGTCCATAGTGGCGCTTGGCCGAGCCGTCAATGCACTGTTTTTCGTGCACCAAGCGCTCGTAGTCCACGAGGACGATAACTCGCCCGCCGCCATGCGAGCCAAATACAACTCAGTCTTGTTTTCGTGCGGCATCTTATTTGAGAGCTTTGTTCTTGTACAAAGAATCGGCAAGTACTTCTCTGCGGTTCCTGAGTTCAGGAATCTTTCAGCCCTGATGAATTCCAAGGAGGCTCGGAAAATACTTGAGTCCGATTTTTCAAAACTCCGCAACACCTTGGTATTCCACTTTGATCCCGAGGAAGTGGGAAAGCAGTTGGAGAAACTTGAATTGTCGGAACCGACTTTCACGTCCGCGCAAGGGCGGACAAACGGTCAGGTCTATTGCGAACTATCCGATCTTTGCGCCTTCAGAACGCTGTACGGTCCGTCGTTTCCCGGGTCGGACGCTCTCCTTGCGGAGAGTGAGTTTACGCGCTTGGCAAGCAAGCTAATTGTAGATTTTTCAAACGCTGCCCAAGATCTAATTCAGGCTTCGTTGAGCGCAACCGGATGGCACGGCGAGCTTTTGCCAGATGCAAGCGGAGAGATTTCAGCGACAGCCCCTGCCGCAAATTTGGTCCATGCGATGCGAATCCCTCCTGTAGACAAATGAGGCGCGATCTTCCGTCTTCGCTCGAACTCGATCGCCCTGTTACGCCCGGCTACCGCATGCCCGCCGAGTGGGAGCCTCACGATGCAACCTGGCTGGCGTGGCCACACTATCACGGGGATTGGCCGAGCAAGTTTGAGCCGGTTCCGTGGGTTTATACCGAGATTATTCGCAATCTGGCGCAGCATGAGCGGGTGGAGTTGGTCGTCAATGATGCGGCGGCGCAGCGCAAAGTTCGCAAGTTGATGGAGAAGGCTAGCGCGGCGCTGACAAATGTTCGTTTTCATCGATGGCCGACGAATCGGGTTTGGATGCGGGACTCCGGGTGCATCTTTGTTACGGCAGGGCCGGGCCTTGCCCGGCTGGACGGCCGAGGGCGGCCGTCCCCACATGAACCTACGGACGCGCTTCGCGCTACTAAGTTTCGCTTCAATGCTTGGGCTAAGTATTCCAACTGGCGGCATGATGAACAAATTGGCAGCTTGATGGCGAATGCTGCTGATTCTCGGGAAATTCGTCCAGTGCGCCACGATCGACGCGTGGTGCTTGAGGGCGGGTCGATCGATGTGAATGGTCTGGGCACGTTGCTTACCACCGAGGAATGCCTGCTCAGCAAGGTGCAGCAGCGCAATCCTGGCATGTCGCGAAAAGATTACGAAAAAATATTTGCGGACTACCTGGGCGCGCCGCATGTGATCTGGCTGGGGCGCGGCATTGCTGGCGATGACACGCATGGCCACGTCGACGACCTCACACGCTTTGTTGCCGCTGACACCGTAGTCACGATGGTCGAAAACAATCCGCGGGATGTGAACCACAAACCGCTGCACGATAATCTTCGGCGACTGCGGGAGGCGCGCGATCAAGCTGGCAAACCGCTGAACATTGTTGAGATTCCCATGCCCGGCCCGGTCGTATTCGAGCAGCGACGACTGCCCGCGAGCTACGCGAATTTCTATATTGCGAATGGAATTGTTCTGGTGCCGGTGTTCAACGATCCTAACGACCGGGTTGCGCTCAACACGCTGGCGCAGCTGTTCCCTGCGCGGGAAATTGTCCCGATCTATTCTGGTGATCTGGTGTGGGGGCTGGGCACCATGCATTGTATGACGCAACAACAGCCGGCGGTTTCCGCGTTATCGTACTGAGAAGATCATTTTTGCAGGCCGGGAACGGTCTGTGAAAAGATCCATAAAATTGTTGGGATCAGTGGTCGGACCCCAGTTCCATGGATCCTTCGTTGGAATTCCTCGGCGACGCCGAGGAATTCTCGGCCTCAAGATGACAGCGCTGGATGACAATTGGGTGTCAACCCTCAGCGGTAAAATGGAATCGTATTTTCTTGCCAGATGATCAAACTACGGCGAACGCTGTAGGCGTAGCAGGCGCCACCGAGCATAAAACTTGTTGAGGAGAATCGAATGAATGCACTGAAGCTGTTTGTGATAGCTGGCGTTGCGGCAATCTGTTTTATGGTAATCGCCCCGAAAACACAGGCTCAGGTAGTCGTTAACATCGGGCCAGCGCCTGAGTGTCCGTATGGGTACTATAACGTTCCACCATACGATTGCGCGCCCTATGGCTATTACGGGCCCGAGTGGTTTACCGGTGGCGTGTTCATCGGGGCTGGTCCCTGGTTTCATGGTCCGGAGGGTTTCCGCGGCCATGTGAACAACCACTTCCATCCCGATCACGGCTATCATGGCCCACACCCCGCTCACGGAGATCGGCCGGAAACGGGGCGCACTCCCGGACATGTGGAACACTTCAAGGGGAATGAAGTGCGGGATGGGCGCGGTCACGTAGTGGGAAAGCGCTAGAGATTTCTGAAAATTGCTTTGGGAAAGCGCGACATGGGTGGTGGCGCAAGCGGCGCCCGGCGGAGGAGCGGGATCAGCCCTTTCAATGCCGGCGAACCGGTTGGAGCAAGGGATCCATCGCTAGAGTGTGAGCGCAGGCTCGTGAGATGAATATCCAGCGGATGCGGTAGGCCGGGGTATGGGATTCTTTAGTCAGAAGAAAAAAATCCCGCGCACCCGATATCAGGGGGGGGCGCAAGCGGCGCCAACCGATGTTCTTGCGAATTACTTTTTATAGAGAGTTGGCCGTGGACCTTTTTCCAGCGTTTTGCGATCCCAGATCCAACCTTCGCGAGTGTAGCTGGCGAGTTCGAAATCCTGGGTGAGTTCGAGGGCGTCTACGGGACAAGCGTCCTCGCAGAGGCCACAGAACATGCAGCGGCTCAGATCGTAGGTGAAATTGGTGAGTTCTTTGCGGCGGGTTTGTTCGTTGCGGGCGCTGGAGACGACAATCAGATTTTCCGGGCACGCCAGAGCGCATAGGTCGCAGGCAATGCACATCGTCTCATCGGTATCTGGATTGACGTTCAGCCGGGGCGCGCCGCGGTAACGCTCGGCAACCTGCGGCCGCTCCATGGGATATTGCTCGGTATAAATTTCCTTAGGATCCTGATAACGGAACGTGACCTTCAAACCTTGGAGCAGGTCGACGAGGAAAACTTTGCGGAGCAGGTTGGGAATCCCCATAACGGGGTAAGCATATCACTTGGCGGTTGCGGGTTACCAGTTTGCAGCTGGAGCCGGAGAGAAAACTTACTGGAACTTTTGAGAGTGCGGGTGCGTAATTAGGAGCAGAGGATGTTATGCAAGGCTATTTCGCCAAATTGACGCCGAAGGCCCGGATGTTGGTAGTGTTGCCGCTGGTCGTACTCGCCTATCCTGTGGTGACGATCCTGGTGCCGGCAATCGTTCATGCCATCGTGCCCGACGTAGTGCGCTCCGTGTTGAGCCTGCTCTGAACCTTCTGCCTGGTGAGTCTGCCCGGCAATAAAAAGCGCCGGAATGATAATCTGCGCGCAGGGTTTTTGCTTCATCATCGGCAACAACCCACTGTCTATTAAAAACCGACCCACCACTCATGAGTAACGACGAGCTTTGGATGGAGGAAGCTTTGCGGTCAGCGCAACGCGCGCTGGAGGCAGGCGAAGTTCCGGTTGGGGCAGTAGTGGTATGCGGAGGACGCATCGTTGGCCGGGGATGGAACCGCAACATCACAGATTGCGATCCCAGCGCTCATGCGGAAATTATTGCGCTGCGCCAGGCGGGCGCGGACTTGGGCAACCATCGCCTGGCGGAGTGCGAACTGTTCGTTACAATTGAGCCGTGCGCGATGTGCGCGGGCGCGATGGTGCATGCGCGAATCAAACGCCTGATTTACGGCGCGGATGATGCGAAAGCGGGCGCGGTTCGTTCGGTCATGAAACTCCTGGAACATCCCCAATTCAACCACCGGGTGGAAGTTCGCGGGGGCGTGCTGGCTGGCCGTGGCGCGGAGATTTTGCAGGAATTTTTTAGAAGCCGCCGCTGAGTAGCACGCGACCCAAGAAGCGCTACCGGCGGTGAGTTTCAGCTCCCCCCACGCGGGTATCTGCACAGCGCGCCATCGGCTATAAAAATCGGCTATACAATCAGTGCAGTTACCGTGCAGACTTTGAATGAAGTTTTCTCCGCACTTTCTGTTCGCCGCCGCTATGAAGTATGGTTTGTTCGTCTCGGACTGGCGGATGGGAATGGTGCCTGGTGGTTCCGCTATCTGCTGATGAATCCCGGGCGCGACGGTTGCCCCGGGGATCTCCGCGGAATGCCGGTTCAGGTATGGGCCACATGGTTTCCGCGGGAAGGACAGCCGCAGAGTTTCATTCAGGGATTTTCGGTCGAGCATCTGGAACTCAGCGCGCGCGGGCAAAGTCCATTTCATTTTCGACATCGCGATAATGGAATCGAAGAGACTTGCTGCCGCGGCGCTTTGCAGGTAGACGGACACGACATTTCCTGGAATCTGCACTATCGTTCTACGTTTCGTGTAACGCTGAGCGACAAAGGCTGGATCGGTTTCTCGCGGACCCCTCATTCCGACGCGATTTTTTCCGGCCAGATTGTCCTCGATGGCCGAAGTATGGCCGGCAATCCTCTCGGGTTCGGCGTGCAGGGACATAACTGCGGATACCGGCATCGCAATTTCTGGACTTGGGCGCACGCATATTTTCCTCGGCCCGGCGGTGCTGCGACCACGCTGGAAGCGGTTACCTACGAAATGCCGTTCGGCTTGGTCTTCCGCAAAGGCGTGCTCTGGCACGAAGGCCAGCAGCACGTGTTCCGGAATCTGCAAGAGAAGAATAGAAACGCCGACGAGTTCGCGTGGAGTTTTCGTTGTTCCTCAAGAGACGGCCTGCAACTGGAAGCAGCTTTCGATGGCGCCGGGCCTTGCCTGCATCGCTTGCCCTACCTGAAGAGCAACTGCTCTGGCAGCTTCGAAGTTACGAACAACAGCCTAGCCTGACCCCAAACCAGCGAGACCACCAGGAGACGATTCGCTTTCTTCTTGAGGTTCTCAACGCGATTCGGGATGGGTGCCATGCCCAGCTTCCGCGGGACTGCGGGAGGAGAACAGC
>JBAVQD010000103.1:0-1737 GCA_049693675.1 Candidatus Sulfotelmatobacter sp.
GATCATTTCTGCGAAAAACCAGCATGGATGAACTTCCACAGTTCATCAATGTTTTGAAGGGTGAAATGTCGCTGGTCGGCCCCCGTCCTCCGGTTCCCTATGAAGTGGAGGCCTACGATATCTGGCACCGCCGGCGTCTGCTGGAAGCAAAACCCGGCATCACCGGATTATGGCAGGTAAGCGGACGCAGCCGCGTCAAATTCGACGACATGGTTCGCCTCGACCTGCATTACGCGCGCACCTGGTCGCCATGGACGGATGTAAAGATCCTGTGGCGCACACCAGGAGCCGTGGTTCTCGGCAACGGTGCGCACTAAACCAGTTTCCCACGAAATTCCCCCAGCCCTCCCTACTCTGTCTGCTTCAGGTGAAAAATCATGGCTTCTATCGCTGAGCCTTCCATCGCAACCCCAGAGCAAGGAAATATTGCAATGATCAAGTTTGGAGTTGTCGGTTATGGGTACTGGGGTCCGAATGTTGTCCGCAACCTTGATCGCCTCGATGAGACCAAAGTTTTGGCTGTGTGCGACAAGAGTCCGGCGGCGCGGAAGAAAGTGGCGAAGGCCTATCCAGATGTGCGCGTGACCGACGATCCTGCAGAGTTGATGTCATCTCCTGAAATCGATGCCATTGCCGTGGTGACGCCAGTGTGGACGCACTATGAATTGGCCAAAGCGGCGCTGCAAAATGGCAAGCACGTTTTCGTCGAAAAGCCGTTTACCAGCAACGCAGCGCAGGCGCAGGAACTGATTGATCTTGCGGCACGAAAAAATCTCAAGATCATGGTTGATCACACTTTCCTGTTTACCGGGGCGGTGCAGAAAATCAAACATCTTCTCGATGACGGCGCTTTGGGCAAGCTCTACTACTACGATTCCATGCGCGTGAATCTTGGCCTCTTTCAACACGACGTCAATGTGGTCTGGGACCTCGCACCGCACGATCTGTCGATCATCGATCATCTTATTCAAAAGACTCCCGAAGCCATCTCCGCGACTGGCCAGACTCATCTCAACGGACACGAGGACGTAGCCTTCATCACTCTGTATTTTCCCGACAAAGTGATTGCTCATATCAACGTGAATTGGCTCTCGCCAGTCAAGGTCCGGACAACCCTGATCGGCGGGGAAAAGAAAATGCTGGTGTGGAACGACCTGGAAGCGGACGAGAAGATCAAGATCTATGACAAAGGCGTAAACGTTACCAGCCGCGAAGGGCTTTATAATTTGCTGGTGCATTACCGATCCGGCGATATGTGGGCGCCGCAGATCGAGCAGGTCGAAGCGCTGTCGCGCGAATTGGCGTATTTCGTGGATTGCATCCTGACTGACCAAACCCCGTTCAATGATGGTCATGCCGGGCTTCGAGTGGTGAAGATGCTGGAGGCAGCGAATCGCTCCATGCAAAAACGTGGTGAGTTAGTTTACATCTCCGATCCGCAGGTTCCGATTACTCGGGCTTCAGCCAGCGAGGCCGTGATCGGCGCAGGCCGATAATGCAACTTCAGGAATTTTCATCGCGCTAAAGGAAGCTCTCAACGAATGCAGATCAAGATCGAATCCAGATTGCTGGGGGACGTCGTAGTTGTCGTCCCGGAAATTTTTCAGGATGCCCGCGGATTCTTTACCGAGACCTTTCGCGCGGATCAGTTTAAGGCGCTCGGTTTGCCGACCGAATTTGTGCAGGACAACCACTCGCGTTCCGCCAAAGGCGTGGTACGCGGCTTGCACTTTCAAT
>JBAVQD010000104.1:0-3436 GCA_049693675.1 Candidatus Sulfotelmatobacter sp.
CCCGAAAACAGCTGTTCGCGCACGGTACGCAAAAAGGACACGATGTTGACTTGGCGAGCGGGGTAATCCGGCAAGCGGGGCAGCAGATCGGAGAGCAGCATTCTTCCGTTCCAACTCACACACCGGAACCGGAAAAGACTCCCCATGTCGGCGTGGAACATGACCTCGGTGGCCCCAGTCTTGGTCTCGGGCTTTGAGGTCTCGCGGAGAGCCACACCCCGGCTATGCTGCCCTGCTGTGGGGAACTGGTTCAGTGATTCGGAAAATCACTGCTATAATCCGCGCAAGAATCACACTTTAATTTTAGTTGGGGGAATGCCTGAAGTGGCCGATTGGGAGCCTTTCGCAGGGTTAGTGTCCTCTGTCGTAGCCCTGATTACTTGGGCTCCTTGGTACAGCGACATCTTCCGCGTGAATCGCCTCGCTGCCCCACGAAGTTACCGCCTGGTTCTAGGTCTAGCGCCGCTTGCTTGCTTTCTATTCCTTTTGTTGTGTCTTGAGAGATCGGCTGCTAAGGCAGTTCGGGAAAGTGGCCTTTACATCCTCATCTACATGGCTCTGGGCGCGGCGGCGCTCGGAATCTGCGGTCGACTACTTTCCTTCCTTGGAGTGAGTGCTCGTGATGACGTGCTGGAGCGGCGCAATAGTGCGGCACTGATCGCTGTCGTTGGTGCATTCGCGGGAGCCACCTTTTGCTTTGCGGGCGGCAACATCGGAGAAGGGCCTGGGGTTGAAGTGGTGATGATCTCTGCTGGCACAGCGCTGTGCGTATGGTTTGTTCTGTGGTACCTCGCAGACGTTTTCAGCGGTCGGGTTGTCTCAGAGCGGATTACCGTCGATCGTGACACAGGCAGCGGCGTGAGACTCGCCGGCCTATTGGCTGGGAACGGTGTAATTCTCGGCGCTGCGGTCGCCGGGGACTGGCTATCCGACAGGTTTCTCCACGACTTTGCGGTTTCAGCATGGCCAGCGTTGGCGCTCACCGTTGTGGCCGTTTTGGTCGAGAGATTCTCGCAGTCGCGTTCCTCGATCATTCGGTCAGTTTTGACTCTGTCGGGTTACTTGCTCGTCGCCGTCGTGTGGGTATTGCACCGGGGTATCAGCGCATGATCCCTTATCAACTGGGAAAGCCACTGCCCGACGCAACTTGGCAGACGGTTAAGTTTCGAACGGTCTTTGAGTGTTGCAAGTGGGACGTACAATCAGAGGACCATTGTGTTTTGGCTGAGTTCCCACTTCTGATTGCGGAGAGCAGATGGCAGGAATTGGGTACGCTCGCGGAAGCCCTAAGTCGCGAACTCGCTGATGCTGAACGCGAATTGTTGCGGCGCAGAGATCTCCAAGCGAAGCTGGGTCTTCCAGAAGCGTTGCGAAAGGAATTTGGGCGGCTGGGTGAGCCGACTCCGGGTATCGCCAGAGTGATGCGGTTTGACTTCCACTTCACTGATGAGGGGTGGCGCATCTCCGAAGTTAACGCAGATGTACCGGGCGGATTCATTGAAGCCTCCGGATTCACGCAGCTGATGGCTGCACACTACCCTGGCACAACCACACCTCCAGATCCAGCCAGAACATACGCTCGGACGCTCGCTGCGGGGCTTGGGCCGGATGCCGTGGTCGGCTTGGTTCATGCAACGGCTTACAGCGACGACCGTCAGGTTATGCAATTCCTAGGGAAACGAATGGTTGAGCATGGTCTGCGCACGATCCTCTCCGGTCCCGGACACATCCGCTGGGACGAAGATAGAGCAAGCGTCTCGTCGTCGTTCGCCAAGAGTCGTCTGGATGCGATTGTACGATTCTTCCCTGCGGAGTGGTTGCCGACGCTGCGGACGAGGTCTCAATGGACTCCGTTTTTTGCAGGCAGTCGCACTCCAGTAAGTAATCCCGCAAGCGCCGTGTTGGTGCAGTCGAAGCGGTTTCCCTTGGTGTGGGATAGTCTATCGACCGAACTCCGAACATGGAGAGCGCTCCTACCTGAAACGGTCTGCCCGTCGATTGTTGAGAAGGATCTAAGGGACTGGGTCGTGAAACCGGCCCTTGGGAGAGTTGGCGAGGACATTGCGATCTCGGGTGTGACCTCGGAGCGCAAATTGAAGCTCATACACAAAGCTGCGCAACGTCACCCCTCGCATTGGGTGGCACAGAGGCGATTTGCGGTTATTCCGCTGCCCAACGGGAACGGGAGCTATTATCCCAGCATTGGCGTCTTTACCGTTGATGGAACCGTTGCGGGCGCGTATGCCCGAATTGGACATAAGCCGCTGATCGACGACGAAGCGCAAGACATTGCGGTGCTCATTGTGGGAGACGGAGGAAATGCATGAACCAGGAGGAAGTTTTTTCTGTCTGGGCCCCGCAGGGTTCCATCTGGTCCCGGTGGGTGGCGCCCGTGCTCTTTGCGCAGACTTATTGGGACAGTCGGATAAAGTCTGAACCGGTTACGCCGCAGCATTTGCCATGGCTTCAGAAACAGATGAGCGATACCGCCTTGGTTGTCGATCTTCCAGGAGCGGACTCTGTCGAAGTGGGTTTCGCGCTCGCTGCAGTTGGCTTTCGCCCAATCCCACTCTACAACGCGTCGCCAGGGCCTGAAGAAATCGTCGGGCTTGGAGCAGGCTCTCCAGGTGTTTGGAACGCAGTGATCGATATGGGCCCGATTGTGGATGCAATCTCACGCATGACAGCATCACTGCAGAACATGCAGTTCTCGCAAAACGCTGCACCGGCCTTCTTGCTTGATTCCGCCCGCCTCTCAGGAACTCGACCCGCTGATAAGGGCACGTTCGATAACCGCTGGATGGTCTTCCCGCAGGACTTTCCTTCCGCAAGTTTCCTGGTAGGGCAAGGAATCCGGCATGCGCTCCTTGTGCAGAAAGATCGAGCCGAGCCGCAGGATGACCTCGCGCACTCTTTGCTCCGTTGGCAAGAGGGAGGAATCAAAGTGCTGTCAAAAAAACTGGATGATAATTTGCCGCCATCCGAAATTACTGTTAAACGTCCCTCGAAATACAAAGCCACATGGTACCGCGCGCTGGCTCAACTTGGCCTGCGACGTAGTAGTGCGGGTGGGTTTGGCTCCTATATACCCGAGACGACGGCCGCGGGATAGCAACATGGCGAATCCGGGGTAATTTTCGTTTGAACGGCTAGATTCGCTGAAATACTCATACCCCCTTAAGAACATCAGCGCCTATGAGCCTACCCAGCAGCATCAGGCAAATCAGGTTTCGGCGCTTCGTTCAGGTCCGTTCGAAATATTTTCGATACCTTTTTCCTTCCGCAGGTTCCTTTTATAGATAGAGGGGAAAATCTCGCGCGGATCGCCGGAACTGCCCAGCCAAAGAAATCCGCCGGGTGGGTGCCGACTGCGATGTTCCCGTGGATTCCCCAAACGTACCTAAAAGCACTTCTAGGCGCTTTAGGCACTTTAAGC
>JBAVQD010000105.1:0-20791 GCA_049693675.1 Candidatus Sulfotelmatobacter sp.
GTGGTGCCGCTGAAATACACGTTTCCCGTAGTGTCGACCGCGATACCGCCACCGACATTGCAGGGCGCAGGCGCAACGGCACAGTTTGCGGCAGTAGGAGCGGGCGTGGAGCCTCCGAAGTAGGTGGAATACCGGATGCTGGGTAATCCTGTGGCATTCGTGTTTACCTCGGTCATGAAAAACTGAGTGCTGGCGTTCGGGGTCGCCTGATAGGCCGCAGGCAACGAAGTCGAGGGAAAGCCCGTGCCAGAGTTGGAGGAGGTCGTGGTTCCGGTTACAAAGACGTTGCCATTGTTGTCAGTCGCCAAAGCGCTGGCGGATTCCGAGCCGTTTCCAGAAAGGTAGGTGGAATACTTCAATTGCACAGATGTCGTGGATCCCGTGCTATCAAGTCCGCTCAATGCGCTCACGAAAACGTGGCACGGCGCTGAAATGCTGGAGATCAAAGGCGTGCAGGCGGTACCAGCGAGAGGCGTGGTTTGAAAGCCTGCCGCGGAAGTGGGAAAATTCGTTGAAGTAGTGGTGCCGGTTACATACGCCGCACCAGCCGTATCCACCGCCAGTTCCGCGCTCATATCGGTGCCGCTACCCCCGAGATAAGTGAGGTAAAGAATTCCTGCCGCGCCCGCCGTCGGGTCCAGCTTCAGAATGAAAATATTCTGTGCGCCTTTGAGAGTGGATTGAAGAGCGGCTGGTAACGTCGTCACCGGAAGGTCGGTTGAAGTCGTCGACCCGGCCAGATAAATAAAGCCGTCGCCGTTGACGGCGATGGAAGGATAAGTCTCACTCCCGCTGCCGCCGAAGTAGGTGGAGTAACTGACTGTCGGGTCGATCACCAGTTCTCGGCCGCGATCATAGGCGCCAATCTCGAACCCCACGCGATTCGCTGCGCGGAGCACGAATCGTCCATCGACCGGCTGCTGGCGGCCAGCAACGCTCTGATAAACGCGCGGAGCCTGCAACCTCACGCTGGCGGCCGTTCCCTTAAGAATCAAATCTCCGTGGCTCAATTCGAGTTTCGTCGCACCCTCGAACTGCAATTCCGCCTGAGACGGATTGGCTCCGGGCGCAACCTTGAAGTCGTATTCCAGATGGCCCTGCCTTCCATAGAAAACCAGATCAATTCCCGGATAAACACTCTGGTAGCGAACGCCGGCAAACTGAGGAACGCCGATATGCCATTTTTTTGGATCGTTACCGATAAAGTAATTGCTCTTGCCGGGAAGCTGGTCGCTTCCCGCGATCGCTGCCGCGGGATTACTTCCCACCAGCGTCATGCGAACGGATTCCATGCTCGACCCGTTCTCACTCCCATTCCGCAACGCCGCGCTGCGATTCGTTGATGCAAGCTGTGCCGTCCGCATTGCCAGTACTGCTCCGGTTGAATCTAGGAATAGACTGTAACCGGCTCCCCGCGAAACGAATTTCACGCTGGGATCGGTCTGCCCTAGGTTGGGCTCGAAGATCAACGGAAGTTGGTTAAGCAGGGCCCGAGCATCCGGTTTCGACTTCACTGGGCTTGACTTGAACGGAGCTTTGCCGAGAATGGCCTGGACGGGAAAGCCGGATGCCGGAGTCATTGCCTTCTGAGCGTAGCGCTGTGGTCCCGAGCCCAGCATCAGGCCCGCCAAGAGCAACAAAATCACGGCCGCGCCCATAACACGGATGCATTTCAAGCGGCCTTCCGCCCTCGCCGACAAGCTTTTTCCCGACACTTCACAGCCATTTCCCATTACGCTTTTCCTCCGGTGTCTACCGATCATAAATGGAGAGAGTAAACGGCGCACGAATTCTCACCTGGCGCCGGCGAAGCCGCCCCGCTGCTGACATGTCATTTAGGAACTGGCGGAAAATAAACAACTACTTAAACATCTGACGGATAGCCAAGTCAAGCGAGCGCCTGCTCTCACGCCCGCTTCAAGACCTCAGATGCGCCGGTCGACCGATAAAGATGCCGCGGGCTGCCCAGAAAACGGGCTGCCTGGAAAACATAGCACGAAGGTGGAAGGCAACCTCCCGGTGACGATCGCAACGGGAAACTTCTGCAAAGCGCTGCATACAACTACGCGCAAGACCCCTAAGCCAGCGACAGAAGCCGTTGATTCTCGGCAAAAATGCCACCGATCCCTTCGCGCAAGGATGGTCATCCGATTGCTAACTTTTAGGGGTACCGCTGTGCAATCTCCTCCAATGCCGCTTTCCAGGTAAGCTCGACCATTTACCGAATCAGTGCATAAGCTTTTTTGCTCTTGCAAACTGCCGGTAAATCTATAGAGTGGAGTGCAATCAGGACCTGCCACAGGCAGGATCCAGCCTTCCAGCCTGGTTGCTGTTTCCGCATCAAGATTTTCTTTGTCGGGGAACAATGCTTTCGGAAAATACGCTTCGGATGCAACCAGATTCTCAGGAACGAAGGCTGATGCGGCGCTTCGATATGCGCCTTCCCGCGCTGGTCCGTCTCGACGCTAACAACGAATTCCAAACCGAAACCCAGAATGTGAGCGCGCGCGGAGTCTTTTTCTATCTCGATCGTCCACTCCCTGCCGGCACCCGCTGCGAAGTCACGCTCACGTTTCCTCCGCACATCACGCTGACCGATGCCGTGCGCGTGCGCTTCACCGCCCGCGTCATCCGCTCGGAATCGCCCCTGCCGTCATTACGCGTCGGCACCGCCGCCATGATTGAGGATTACGAATTCCTTCGCTCTTCCGGCGGCACCGATTTCCTGAGCGAACTGCAGAGAGATTGGAAAGCGACGAACTGAAGCGAGCAATTGGCAGTTAGCAATTGGCCGTTGAGCCCCGATCCCCAACAAATAGCAGCGTAAGCTACTGGCAGGCACCAATTGCTAACGGCTAACTGCTACCTCTTCCCAATTCCTTCATCCTCTGCCGCACTCGCCGATAGCGCCGCGCAACGCTGCCGATATAGAAACCGTGAATCAGCCAGGTAGCGATGTAAGCAGCCCAGAGGAATCTAATTGAGTTCATTGCTGCACTCCCTGTAATGATTCCAGGCTTTCCAACTCATCCTCCTCGCGCTGCAAAATCTCCAGCCGGTAGCGCCACCAGCAAACCAACAACGCAAAGCAGGAGAACGCAAGCCAATTGATCAGCAGCACATGCAACATGCGCGGATCAATCGAACCGCCGCCGCCAATCACCGGCTGCGGATGCTGCGTGCGAAAAAACCAGATCGAAAAGTAAACCAGCGGGACATCCAACGCCCCGAAAATAGCCAGCACCGCCGCCAGCTTCGGAGTCTGCGAGCTGTCGGAGAATCGTCGCAGCACCAAGTAGCTGACGTAGATCAGCCAGAGCACCAGAGTGAGCGTAAGCCGTAAATCCCACGTCCACCAGATGCCCCACACCGGCCGCGCCCAGATGGGTCCAGTCACCAGAACAACTGTGCAGAAAACCACTCCCACTTCCGCGGAAACCAGCGCGATAGCATCCGCCTTCGCGCTTTTTCGAATCAGGTAGACCACCGAAGCGATCAAGTTTACGAAGAACAGCAAGAACGCCGTCCAGGCCGAAGGCACGTGATAATAAAAGATGCGTTGCACGTCGCCCATGGTCCGCTCCATGGGAGCAACCCAAATCGCCTCATAAAACGCATAAGCCAGCAATAGCGCCGTGAGAACTGCGAGGATGGGAAAGGCTCGCTTCATTCTGCCTGCAGAATTGTTTCAAACAATGCTAGACAAGCTGTAGTAAACACCACATCGTAGGTGAGAAGCAATACGATCCAGAAGCGCGCCGAACCGTCGCCGGACAGAATGATCCGAGTCGCCTCCACCATCGACTGCACCGCTGGAATCGAGATAGGAAACAACAACAGCGGCAACATAATTTCGCGGCTGCGCGTCCGCAACGACATCGCCGCAAAAAAAGTACCGTTGACCACCAACGCCCACGTCCCCAGAATCGCTACCGGAATCAACTGCCACGCCGGACCCACAACCCGCAGATTGTAGAAAATCATGAACAGCGGCGCCATCACCGCTTCCAACACCGTAACGAGAATAAAATTCCCCAGCGCTTTAGCGACAAATAATGAGTTCGCCGGAGCAGGAGACACCCGGTACGCATCCAGCACCTGGTTGCGCAACTCGCGCGCCCAGGTCTGGTTCAAAGCCACCACCGCGGCAAACAGAAACGCAACCCAGATCAGCCCACCCGCAATCTCGCGCGATTCTTCCGCGTTCGGATCAAAAGAAAAGCTGAAGATCACCACGACCAGCAGCGAAAAAAACAACATGGAGTTAATCGCATCGCGCGAACGCCACTCCAGCCGGATGTCTTTCGTCAGCGTCGCCAGCGTGATGGAGCGCAGCGAACTCATTGTGTTTTCGTCCGCTCCCGATTGAGACTAGCTGTGCGGTCCACAATCTTCCCATACTCCATCCACGCAAATTCGTCGGCCACGCCCTCCAGCAGCGCTGCCTGGTGCGTGACCACAAAAATAGTCTTGCCCGCATCCCGCATGCCTTTGAGTAGCAACACCATCTCCTGCGCAGAATGCACATCCACATTGGAGAACGGTTCGTCGAGCAATAGAATCTTCGGATCGTGCAGAATCGCCCGCGCCAGCGACATGCGCTGCCGCATTCCCTGCGAGTACTGCCCCACCGGACGCGTCAATTCAGGATCAAGCCGCACGGCTCGAATCGCCTGCTCACAGGGGCCGTCGCCCTCAATGTCGTAAAGTCGAGCGAAGTAGTGCAGATTTTCCATCCCGCTCATCTCGTCGTAAAGCAAAGACGGATGCGCCATATAACCAATCTCAAGGCAGGCGTCCTGCGGAGTCTTACCTAAAATCGAAATCGCGCCACGGGTGGGATGTGCCAACCCCGCCATCGCCCGCAACAAGGTAGTTTTTCCTGCTCCGTTGTCGCCCAGAATTGCGTAAAACTTTCCCGCATGAAATTCTGCATCCACTCCGCGCAACGCGGCAAAACGTCCGAACTGCTTGATGAGTCCCTCGATGACAATGAGAGGATCGCCCCGCGGCGCGATGGTCGAATCGATCACGAAGAGTAATGCGCTGCTAAGAAGTTTGTGGTTCCAGGCACCAACAGAATCTATGGATTTTCAGGATTTTTTGCAAAGGCGAGGTTTTCAGTAGCGCCGTCGTCCCGGTGGCTGTCGTGGCGGCGCCTCGCCGCCACCTTCGAGGCAAGAAATTAGTTCGGCAAACCGTTTGACCTGGGCTGCACCTGCGTAATACTTTTCGCAGGCTCGGCCTGCATGGAATTTCCCGGCTGCTGTGGCGCATACTTCGATGCGCACTTGGCCTGCAGCCCCTTCGCGTGGAACACCCCATCATGCCCAAAACTTCCATCGGCCAGCGCTTGCGAATCGTCCTTGAAAGTGTCAGGAGGCGCCTCGGTTCCCGTGTAATCCACCGAGAGCAACTGGTCCTGCTCCATCAGTACAAACTGCACATGCGTTCCAGTCCGCTTGATCGACCCTGGCTGCACATTCCCCGCTACTCGCAACCGCTTCGTGTAAGCGCCGTTCCCCATCTTATGCAACTCGCTGATGGTCACGTAGTAGCTCTTGCTATCCTGCACGCCGGTGTAAGCGAGATAACCCAGCAGCAGCAGGATCACAACCGTAGCCGCGCCGAACTTCAAATAAGTCTTACCTTGACTGGACATAGAGGGCTACCCCACAGGAATGTACTTCCATGACTCTACCCTTCCCGAAGCCGGGAATCAAGATTCCGAAAGGACTGCCACACTAAGCGATGTCATAATTGGCTCGTATGCGCATCCTCCTAATCGGCGGGAACGGCTTTATCGGACGATGTGTCGCCGCCCAGCTGATCCGGCAGCATCACGCTGTGATGGTGTTTCACCGCGGCACGAAGCCTGTCGCCGCCGGTGCGGAAGAGCTCCGCGGCGACCGCAACCAACTCACCGCCAGCACTCCCCAACTCAAGCGCTTCGCACCGGATGTTGTTATCGACTTAGCCATCAGTTCAGCTCCGCAAGCGGAAGAACTCATGAACATTTTCCGCGGCGCGACCCAACGCGTCGTCATGCTGAGCAGCATGGACGTATACCGCGCCGTAGGCATCTCGCATGGCACCGAAAGCGGACCGCTGCAAGAGCTGCCTCTCACGGAAGACTCGGAGCTGCGGCGCAACCTGCATCCCTATCCGCCCGAGAACATGCAAATTCTGCGCAAAACATTTGCCTGGGTCACCGACGATTACGATAAAATCCCGGCCGAGCGCGTGGTGATGAACGACCGCGATCTTCCCGGCACCGTGCTGCGCCTGCCCATGGTCTACGGGCCCGGCGATCCGCTGCGCCGTTTTTATCCCGCGGTGAAGCGCATCGCCGATAACCGTCGCTATATTATTTTTCCTGAGACCCTGGCCGCGTGGCACTCACCGCGAGGTTATGTCGAAAATGTTGCCGCAGCCATTGCGCTGGCTGCTGTGGATGTACGCGCCGTCCGGCGTATCTACAACGTATGCGAGCAGCCGTCCTTCAGCGAACTCGAATGGGCGCGCAAGATCGCTTCCGGAATGTTGTGGGATGGCGACTTCGTCATCCTGCCGGAGGCCCGCACGCCTGAACATTTGCTGAGGCCCGGCAATGCCGCACAGCATTGGAGCGCCAGTTCCGCGCGCATCCGCCAGGAACTGGGCTACCGGGAACCGGTCGCGACCGAAGACGCGATCCAGCGGACGATAATCTGGGAACGGGAAAATCCGCTAACCCCTGTGCCCCTGGCGCAATTCGACTATGCGGCAGAAGATGCGGCAGTGGCAGCTCACTACACACCAGTTGATAACATCGTCCGTTAGAATGAACTCAGTCACAATTTTATGATCCATCCCTGGCACGACGTAACTCCCGGCGATAAGCTTCCGCAGGAATTCGACTGCGTCATCGAGATCCCGTTCGGATCGAGCGTGAAGTACGAACTCGACAAACCGAGCGGCCTCATCAAACTCGACCGCATTCTCTACTCGGCGGTCTATTATCCCGCGAACTACGGCTTCATTCCGCAGACGCTCGCCGAAGACGATGACCCGCTCGATGTCCTCGTGCTTTGCCAGGAACCCGTAGTTCCGCTCACCATCATCCACGCCCGCGCCATCGGCCTGATGACCATGATCGATGGCGGCAAGCCCGACCATAAAATCATCGCCATCGCCACCCAGGATCCCGAATTCAACTCCTACCACGAAGCCGCCGAGATGCCGCCGCACCGCATGCTCATGCTGCGCCGCTTTTTTCAGGACTATAAACAACTTGAAGGCAAAGCCGTCGAGGTCGACGAGATACGCCCTGCGGCAGAGGCTTATCCCATCATCCTCGACGCTCTTCTCCACTACAGCGAACAACGCCGCAAGGGCTTCAAGAATCCCGAGAAGCACTAATCGAATTACATTCCTTTAAAAACAAAACTGATCTCCTTGGTCTCGTTTGCGCTAATCGTAACCGTTTGCGTGGACGTGCCAAATTTTTCATGCCACGCCTTGATCGTGTAAGTCCCCGGCGGCAAACTGCTGAGATCAAAACTTCCATCCTTGCCCGTCACCGCAAAGTAAGGATGTTTGAACACCGCAATGTAGCCGTGCATCCATGGATGTAAATTGCACTTCACCGGAATCGCAATCTCCTCGCGCGCAAACGATTCGTCCAAGGTAGTACCCGGAGGCTCCGCCTTGTTCCACTCCCGATTATTCGCCGGTGTGGGATGAATGTTATGTGACGTCGGATCGTCATTCACCACATGCAACGGCTGATTCGCTCGCACCGCCAGCACGTGCGGCATGTACATGCACCCTTTCTGCTCGACCGTAACAGCTTGCGTCGGCGGATCAAATTGGCGATCGCCGAGCCCGTCAGAAATAAATACAATCACATTCTGCAGGTCGCCTTTCGCGTCGGTTATCACCTCCTGCGCCGTCACTGGGGAAGAATGTTGCTTGGCGCAGCTCGGATCCGCCGCCATGCTGATCACCTTCGCCCTCGGCAACGTTCCTTCGAATCGCACCGAGCCTTTCAACTCCGCCGTCCCTGTGGTATTCGGAGCAACGCCTGCCCTGAGCAAGACAGGAGTAGAAATGCAAGTTGTCAAAGCCAAACAGATCAGCAATCCAACCATGGAAACAATTTTCTTTTGCTGCATAAACTCACCTCGATTCGGATTTCGCGTTTAGCGAAATTCGCTTGGCCATAACCGCAGCCTGAACTTCGTCGTAGCCGCGGAGATAACCTGACGTAAACGTGACCCTGTCCCGCTCCGCCGACCAGCGGCCGACGGCAGGACGCCGCGCCTGCCCGCTTTCCGCAGCCAGTTTGCCCAGGTAGAATCCGTCGCGAAAAGCTCCATCCGCCTGCATCCGCGCTTCCAGGTTTGTGCTCGAAGAGTTCCCGTTTGAGAAATTTGTGTTTGTTTTACTGTGATGGCCGTTATTCAGCATCGCCGTTGTTCCCAGCGAAACGGCGATTGCCAAAATGTATGTGGAAGCTTTGTTCATTTTGTTGCTCCTTAAAGAATTCGGTCCGAAAGTTAGCGAAGAACTGCCTCGTCCTGACTGTGTGTCAGGTGCCGCGTGCCCCAGGGCGCTTCTTTTGCGAGGCCAGGAATTGCGACCGATTCAGCTATTCAATTCGCAGGGGATGTTTGCTCGAGATGGATTGAGCGTACGGCGTGCTTACAACGAAATTGTCACCGCCCGGTCAATCGTGAGTCATTTTGTCGTCATCTTTGGCAAATGATTTTTCCGAAGAATTTTTACGCCAGCTCGCCTGCTCAAACCAGCGCCAATCGGCGCAAATCCCTGCTGGATAAGGGTTAGCCGCGGACATGCACCGATGTAACTTCTCCGCACTGCCGTCGCCTCATAAAATTCAACGAGTCAAAACCGGCAGCTCCGGGTTCACATCAAGGAAGTTCATTTCTGCCGAAAGGCCTTCGAGGAGACCATGAAAACTGCACGACATTGCGCCGTACTTGTGTTCGTTGTAGCTCTTTGCTCTGCCCTGACCTTCGCCGACAAACCGGGAAGGCATCCGGCATATCTGCACGCGCTCGCCGATCTGCGCCACGCCCGCGCCCATCTGGAGAACCTGGCTCCCACTCATCACATGGACAGAGAGGAACAGCACGCCATCGAAGAAATCGATAGAGCCATCGACGAAATCAAGCGCGCCGCGATTGATGACGGCAAGAATTTAAACGACCATCCTCCCGTCGATGCCCGCATGGATCGCGCTGGCCGCTATCACCGCGCGATGGAACTGCTCGATAAAGCGCACAATGACATCGCTCGCGAAGAAGACGATCCTTCCGTACGCGGTCTGCGGGATCGCGCTCTCCATCACATCGATGAAGCCCACCGCATCGTCGATCACTTAGTTGTTCAGGCCGCCAACTACTAACTGCAATTAAGCTCAAAAAAAAAGCCCGGCGCACCAGCCGGGCTTTTTTCGTTCTCAACTGTTCTCTCGATGCTTACCAGACCCGGCAGGCATTCTCCGCCACCATGGGCTGTCCCGCCTTGCATCCCCAAGCTTTCTGAAATTCCGGCATGTTCTGCACCACGCCATTCACACGGTACTTCCCTGGCGAGTGCGGATCAGTAAGCACTCTGGCACGCGCCACTTCCGGACGCCGCTTCTCGCACCACACACGCCCGAATCCCAGGAAGAAGCGTTGCTCAGGCGTATAGCCATCGATCTTCTGCCCTTCTTTTCCCGTCTTGTCGTCGGCGATCATTTGCTCCAGCGCCATTAGCGCGACGCGCGCGCCGCCATTGTCAGCAGTATTTTCCCCAAGCGTAAGCCGGCCATTCAGCTTCAAATCGTCGACCGCCACAAAGTTCGAGTACTCATTGGCCACACAGCTCACGCGCTGTTCAAATTCTTTTCCATCCTGCGCCGTCCACCAGTCGTGCAAGTTGCCGTGCGGATCAAATTTGCGCCCCTGATCGTCGAACCCATGCGTGAGTTCATGCCCAATCACCAGCCCAATGCCGCCGAAGTTCACCGCATCGTCCACGTTCTTATCAAAAAATGGTGGCTGCAGAATGCCCGCCGGAAACACAATCTCGTTGAACGATCCACTGTAATAAGCATTGACCGTAGGCGGAGTCATGCCCCACTCTTTGCGATCGAGAGGCTTGTCGATTTTATTAATCTGCCGCTTCGCTTCGAATTCATCCGCGCGTTCGATGTTGCCCATCAGATCATTCGGCTTGATCACGACTGAACTATAGTCGCGATACACATCGGGATAGCCAATCTTGTTGCGGATCGCATCCAGCTTCACCTTGGCTTCTTTCTTGGTTTCGTCGCTCATCCAGGAAAGATCCTGAATATCGCTGGTCAAAGATTTCTCCAGCACATTCACCATCTTCAGCATGCGCTGTTTCCCGTCGGGACCAAACGTCACATCCACATATCGCTCTCCCAGCGCCTCGCCAAGTTCATGATCGGTGAGGTTGACGCAACGCTTCCAGCGCGCCTGAATCTGCTCCTGCCCGGTAAGCTTCTGCTGCAACTTAAAGTTCGCCTCCACAAACGGTTGCGAAAGCCACGGAGCCGCCGAGTTCAGCACATGCCAACTCACATAGGTCTTCAAAGCGTCCAGCGGCTCTGCTTCGAGCACGCCATTCACCAGCTTGAAGAATTCTGGGTTCGTAACATTCATCTCCGTGAAATTCGGCGCTCCCACAGCCGTGAAGTAACGATTCAGATAAAAATCGGGTCCGAGCGCCGCTGCTTCCTCTCGCGTCATCTTATGGTCGCGATTTTTTGGATCCCTGCGCTTCGTGCGATCCATCGAATCCACTGCCAGCATCGTTTCGATCACCAGAACGGTTTGCGCCGAATGTGCCGCCTGCTGCGGAGTTTGCCCTGCCAGCGTGAACAACTGCGTGGCATAGTCGACCATGAACTGCCGCTTCTCCACTTTGTCGGGATCATCCTTGATGTAGTAATCGCGATCTGGCAACGTGAGTCCGCCCTGGTCGATATAGGCGATCACCTGATCGGCATTATGCAGATCGGGCGCGGAATAAAAATTGAACAGCGGACTCGGCCCCGTCAGGTGCACGTGCGCGACCTCGTCGATCAGCGCGGCTTTATCTTTCACCACGGCAATGCGTTCTAGTTCCGCCTTGACCGGTTCGATGCCCTTCGCATCCACGGCTTTCTCATCCATGCACGATCCGTAGAGATCGCCAATCCTCTGGTCAATGCCATTTCGGCTTGCTCCGCCCGCGGCGGCCTTCTCCAAAATCCCATGCAGAATATCGAGATTGCGCTCGTGCAGTTCGACGAAGCTTCCCCACTGCGCCTGATCCGCCGGAATCTGCGAGTTCTTGATCCAGTTGCCGCAAGCGTACTGGTAAAAGTCCACACAGGGATCGATTGTTTTGTCGATAGTATCCAGGCTAAACCCCTGAGCCGGCCTGGCAGACGGGGAAGTTTGCGCGAAGCAAGCGAGAGTCGAGAGAACAATCAGAAGCAGAAGGAAACGGAACATGCGCATCGCGTGAATTCTCCTTTGCGGAACGGTTGAGATTCTAAGCCTCGCGGTTCCCGCTGGGCAAGGACTGCAGATTGGCACATCATGCGAGGGATGATTTTTTGAAGGTGTTTTTGTTCAACGCACCAATCTCGTGGTCCGTCCGAGTATAATCGGGACCTGTAGAATTCCGACGAGGCTGGCTTCACCCATGATTCCTACGAACGGTAATTCCGGCACTGGCAGCAACGGTAACAGCGTCCCCAAACCTCGCGCGGAGTGGATCGCGCGCCGCAAGCAAACAAACACTGACGGGAATTTCTCCCAGATGCACTATGCCCGCCAGGGCCTGATCACCGAGGAGATGGGCTATGTCGCGCATCGTGAAAAGCTCGCCCCCGAACTGGTGCGCGACGAAGTCGCCCGCGGACGAATGATTATTCCCGCCAACATCAATCATCCGGAACTCGAGCCGATGGCCATCGGCATCGCGTCGTTGTGCAAGATCAATGCCAACATCGGTAACTCAGCCGTCACGTCAGAAATTAAAGAAGAGTTGAAAAAGCTGCACACCTCCGTGCATTACGGCGCCGATACCGTGATGGATCTTTCCACGGGCGGAAATATTCACGAAATTCGCGAAGCCATCCTCCGCCACTCGCCTGTGCCCATCGGCACCGTTCCAATTTACGAGGCAATTTCGCGCGTCAAGCGTGTGGAAGATTTAAATGCCGAAGTCATGCTCGAAGTAATCGAAGAGCAAGCCGCGCAAGGCGTCGATTACATGACGATTCACGCCGGAGTCCTTGTCCAGTATCTGCCGCTGATCTCGAAGCGTATTACCGGAATCGTAAGCCGCGGCGGCGCGATCCTCGCGCAATGGATGGCCTACAACCACAAACAGAATTTTCTTTACGAGCGCTTCGACGACATCTGCAAAATCATGAAGAAGTATGACGTCAGCTTTTCCCTGGGCGACGGCCTGCGTCCCGGCTGCGTCGCCGATGCCAGCGACGAAGCCCAATTCGCCGAACTGAAAACGCTCGGCGAATTGACAAAGATCGCCTGGCAACACGACGTGCAAGTCATGATCGAAGGTCCCGGCCACGTCTCAATGGATAAGATCAAAGAGCAAGTCGAAAAAGAAGCCGAACTCTGCTACGAAGCGCCGTTCTACACCCTGGGCCCGCTGGTCACCGACATCGCTCCCGGCTACGACCACATCACCTCAGCCATCGGCGCAGCCATGATCGGCTGGTACGGCGCCGCAATGCTGTGCTACGTCACACCCAAAGAGCATCTAGGGTTACCGAACGAGAAAGACGTGAAAGACGGTATCATCGCCTACAAAATTTCTGCCCACGCCGCCGACATTGCCCGCGGACGTCCCGGCGCCCGCGACCGCGATGACGCCCTCAGCTACGCCCGCTACAAATTCGATTGGGAAAAACAATTCGAACTCTCGCTCGATCCGGAAACCGCCCGCTCCATGCACGATGAAACCCTGCCCGACGACCATTACAAAGAAGCCGCCTTCTGCTCCATGTGCGGTCCAAAATTCTGCTCGATGAATTATTCGTCGAAGGTGGACGAGTACAACAAGCAGGTGCACGGCATCGAGAAGAAGGATTATTCGGAGCTGGTGGATAGGCTGGTGACGATTAAGTAGGAGGCTACGGGATACCCTCCAAAGCTGGTAAGCTGAGACTATTCATCGTGATCTGCCCAATCTTCGGCGACGCCGCGCCGCACAGCTTCCAGATTGTGCTCCGTGGCTGGAAGTAACGCGCACGCGCGATTTTCATCCAAGTAAGGGCCCTGCGCGTACCGGAAGAACAATATGTAGCGCTCTCCAATCTCCTCTTTCACGGGCAGCGGTTCGCTGAAGGAATAGTCCTTCAGCGCCGAGAGAAAGCTAAAATTATTATGCTTCAGGTCATCCTTCAGAACTACCCTTACACTGGCAAAGCTCGGATCGCCAGATGATCCAGGGTACAACTCGATTCCGCTGACTTCTCCAATCACGGCGCGCCTCGATTCGCGCGCAAGGACTCGAATAATACTCGGGCCGCAGGTCGGTTCCGCGAGATTCCCTGCGGCCCTTTTTTCTGTTTCTGCTGTGGCCTCCTTCCATGCTGCCGGCGCGATGTCGGCTCCGGTTTGGCATGAGTGCCATTTTGTCAAACATGAGAAATCTATGTCCATCAGTCGTCTTACGTCTGCAGGGTCCGCGTATGGGGTAAAATCCGCATAGGCTCCAGAGCTGAATGCACCGGTCGTAGGGCGCCCAATGCCCACATCGTACTCTGGGTGTAAGTCCGAAATGAAGGCTGGAGATCCGGTCCCCATTCGCGCGGCGAGGTTGATGTCATTCCCGTAGCGTGTCGACCGGCTAAGAACGAGGGCGCGGATCCCGTTACCCCATACGACGTCCCTTCGCACTCGAATGTACCCATCAATCAGCGCTGGCCGTCCGCCTAGAATTCGCCAAATTTGCACAAGCTTTTGGTGACGGATAAAGAATTCCTGGTGACGGTTAAAGAAGTCACCAACACCGATCTCAACATCGCATCGGTTCGGCTCACACGGGCTCTTTTGGCGAGTGCTATCTTGCCATCGGTCAATCACCTTCCGAGCATCGTCGTAGGTGCTCTTACGCTCCTCCAGTGACTTTAGATCGGCTAGCAAGTGCTCAGCGTTTCTTCTCAGCAAATACTGATCGACCCGAATGGCCGCGGCTGGAATTAATACAATAACGCCCAACCCAGCAGTCACCCAAGCCAACAGCCGGAGAATTTTTTTTTCTGGAGCATACACCATAGTAGACACCGCCGGGTGCCCCACTTCTGGCCCTCCTTTGCGAGAAGTGGGAGCCGTCTCACCGTGTCACCGATAGGCGTCGCGCCGATGCCGGACGGCATGAATTCGAATCGTATCGTCGGCCTCGACGGTGAAGCGCACGCGGTAGTCGCCGAACCCGCAACCGCAATTCGCCGGATTCGCCTTTGAGTTCTTTTACGTCGCCTTCGCCGGTCTCGGCGAAGCGCCGGATCGTGGTGAAGATTCGCATTGCCATCTTCCGGTCGATGCGGCGTACATCGGCACGCGCGCCCACGGACCAGTCGATTTTCTTCATCTTTACAGCCGCCTGCTACTTGCTCTTGAGGTCGTCCGGAGAGAGGCCAAACTCGGCGAGAACTTCTTCCTGCGGAATTCCCTGTCGACCACGTTGCTTGAACCAGGCCTTCGACTTGGCGACCGCCTTGCGTTCCTCTTCGCTCTCGGGTTCGTCGTCGACGGCAGCGTTGGCAATGGCACGGGCGACGGGATCGAGCAGGCCTTTTAACATGCCGATGGCCGCCGGGACCTGACTTGCAGGCAACTGTTCGATCAGTTCGTGGGCGCGCTGTTTGTCTGCCGCCATAACACTGCTATTTTACACCGCGGACATTGCTGTTGCATCGCAGATGGTGGCCTACGATAACCCTATGGCGAAGGCGAAGAAGTTCGAACTCGAAAGCCCCGCTCCCATCCCCGACGAAGAAGACGAGGAAACGCTCGCCGCCATTGATGAAGGCATTCGGAACGCGAAAGCTGGCCGAACTGTCCCCGCCGATGAAGTCCGCAAGCCGCTGCCCAAGTGGATAGCCGCCTCGTCTACATAGCATTCATCGCGCTATCGATAACTTTCCAGCGCCTTGGCCGCCCGCTCCAGCGCCGCAGCCAAAACAGCCATTTGTTGCCGCGCCCGGTCAACATCTCCTTTATCCAAAGCTTCATTCACTCCAGGAATCACCACCGCCGCATATCCCGTATATTCCCCCGGAGCATAGATCGCATGGCGAAACCACGGACGGTGCGGCAGTCCCTCCGGCACCAGCAACGCCCGCTCGGCACTAAGGAGCGCCCGGTTCAGTCTGGCTGCATCTCGCGGCGGATTTCTCTGCTTCGAAAGAATTTTCGCGCCCGCATCCTGAAAATGCTTTGCCGCCATGGTAACTGCGCTGAAATCGAGAACATGATTCCCAAACTTGTTCTCCGCGCGTTTCGCCGCGGCGTCCGCATAAGCGGCAACCTCCTTGCCGTATTCCTCGTAGTCGTAAGGCAGCACGTCAGCGTCGGCCATGCGCAACGCTTCCAGTCCGAAGATTCTTGCCATTTCTTGCTCGTAAAGGAAATCCGGATCGCCGAATTTTTTGAACCAGGCGAAATCGTCAAACGTCGAATGGTACACACCGTAAGGGCCGCTGGAGCCAATATCGGTAGAAGGCACGCCCAGGTGCTGCTGGAACGCGCTGTAGTCGGAACCGCTGCCCAAATCTCCCACCGGAACATCGATTCTGGCAAAAGCGGCGGGCATGCGTCGCCCATTTCCAATCGCTTCGCTCGGCGATTGCGACAAGGAAGCGCCCGGCTGATCCACTTTCTGCCACGCTTCGTAAACAGTGCCACCCTTCGGACTTGGCACCGCCTTGGTCAAGTCCCGTAAGAACTGTTTCAAACTCGGCACCGCTGACGCGCCAAACTTCGGCCCGGAGACCGCCACGTCCACATTGAAATAAGCCGGCGCATTTACCAGTTCGGATTCATGCTGCTCCGCCCATTCAGTGGAACCCATCAGACCTTCTTCTTCGCCATCCCAACTGGCAAAAATCATGGTGCGCTTCGGCTTCCAGCCAGACTTCGATAACTCGCCAACGCCGTGCACCGCCTCGAGCATCGCAGCCGTGCCGCTGTTCGGATCCACCGCCCCATACACCCACGCGTCACGATGGTTCCCCGCAACTACCCACTCATCCGGCGATTCGCTGCCGCGCACGCGCCCAATCACATCCCACAAAGTACGAAATTGATAATCCTGCTTCAAATGCATTTTTACCCGCACCGGTCCCGGCCCTACGTGATACGTGAAAGGCAATGCGCCCTGCCACTCGCGCGGGGAATCGGGCCCTCCCAAATGCTGCAGAATGGGCCACGCATCGTGATAGGAAAGCGGCGTAACTGGAACCTTCGGCATCTGCGCTGACTGCTCGGGAGAAATGCGTTTGCTCTCCGGCAACGATGGCACGGAGGCAATTCCTGGCGTCGTCGGATCGCCGGGAAATTCGAACATGTATCCCACCGACCCGCGCTGCACGCCCGTATCCGGCCGCCACGGGCCCTCAGGATATTTATCTCCTCGCCTCCAGCCATCGTCGAACGGATCGGAATAAATAATCACTCCCGCCACGCCGTGCTCCTGCGCGATAAATTCTTTCACCCCGCGAAAATTCTGCCCGTAACGCACGATCACGATCTTGCCGCGAACATCCACTTTCATCTTCTCTAACTTTTCAAAATCTTCCGGCGTGCCGTAGTTGGCGTAGACCACTTCCGCCTCGGCGTCTCCGGAAGGCGACATTCCACTGAAAGGCATCACCACCCGCGGATCGTTGTCGTAGGGATCACCCTCCACGTGCTCCCGCGTAGGCCCGTGCATTTCAACACCAGCAGGCGCCGTGATGTCCACGCTGATTTCCTGCGGATAATTCATCCAGACTTTGTATTCAACGATCTCAGTCTCGAGCCCTGCGTCGCGAAATTTTTCCGCCACATAATCCGCCGTCGCTTTATCTTCCGGCGTGCCCGCCATGTGCGGCGCCTGCGTCAACACACGCAAATGATCTTCCGCCAGCTTGGGGTCAGGCACGGCTAGAAAGCGGGTTTCGTTCGCGGTTTCGGCGGCCGCGTCACGGAAGCCAAAGATGTTGCTGGCGACGGCAGACTCAGGTACACGGCCGCTAACCGATGTTGGGAAACTTGAAAGAATCACGACTGCTGCAAGAAGTGACGCGGACAATGGTTTCATGGGCTCTCGCGGTCAAAGTAAGTAAGGTAGCACAGCACAACCTTCTAATTGCTCCGGGCGTGTTTCGCGGCGGCGCTCCATTCTTCAAAGGATATGAACACCAATATCATCTAGTTCACCACTATCACCAGCTTCACCGCTGGGTGCTATAATGAGTATATGAAACGAGCAACCATGACCCTGCCGGACGACCTGGCGGAAGCGGTAGACGACTATCTCCACGCTCAAGAGACTCCGCCCGCTCTAACCACCGTCGTTCAAGCCGCCTTGCGCGAGTACTTGGGCGAACGGGGATTTCTTCGTAAGCGCAAGTCGTTGAAAATCAGGCCAGCCAAGCATGGTAGCGGACGCAGCGACATAAGTGAGAATCATGACCTTTACTTGGCGGGCATTAAGAAGTGACGCGCGCTGTGCTGGCGGATACCGGGCCGCTCTACGCGGCTGTCGACCCCCACGATGCTCACCACCAGCGAGCCCTCGCGGACCTGCAGAAGTTAGATCGGGAGAAACGGGCCATCGTGGTCCCGTACCCAATCCTGTTCGAGGCCTATACGATGGTCCTGCACCGCCTCCGCAGGAACGCCGCGGCCGACTGGCTCACCGACATGACCAACGCCGCACTGGTCAGTCCCACGCTGGAAGACTACCGGAACGCTCTGCTCATAATTAAAGCGCTCGCCGACCAGCCTCTCACGTTATTTGACGCGACTGCTGCCGCATTAGCTACGCGCCTCCATCTGGAAGTCTGGACCTACGATCATCACTTTGACGTGATGCGGGTGGGAGTGTGGCGCTGACCCAGCAGCACAGTCGGCCTTATTTTGCGGCACGTCGAAATTCCAAACGAGGCCGGCCACGAATAGCAGAGCAACAACAATCCAAATCCACGGCCTTCTTTAGTAGTGAGACGGGATCCCACCCCATTGCGCCGTTTTCTATCGACTTAGAAGCGTTGTACATATAGAGGCCCGCACCAAATATCGCGAGAAGTGTCGCCATAAGAACGGTGGCAATCCCAACCATGAGGCTCTTGATGTAAATCATGCCAGCCTCGCCCTACCGCACCTGCCCCGTCCCCACAATTTCGTACTTCGAAGAAGTCAATTCTTCCAGCGCGAAAGGTCCGCGGCAGTGAAGCTTCTGCGTGCTGATGCCCATCTCCGCGCCAAAGCCGAACTCCGCGCCATCGGTAAAACGAGTCGACGCATTCCAGTAAACCGCCGCCGAATCCACTCCACGCAGGAATTTGCGCGCATTCTTCTCATCCCGGGTAATGATCGAATCCGAATGCTTCGTCGAATAGCGATTGATATGGCCAATCGCCTCGTCCACATCCGCTACCACGCGAACCCCCATGCATAGCCGCAGATATTCTTCGTACCAATCTTCTTCCTCAGCTGGCTCAACGTTCATTCCAGGCGCCAGACGACAAGACTTCTCATCGCCGCGCACCTCAACTCCTGCATCAATCAGCTTTTTCACGATCCGCGGAACATATTGGGCCGCAATCTTGTCATGAATCAGCAACTTCTCCGCCGCATTGCAAACGGACGGACGCGACGTCTTGGCATTGATCACAATCCGATCCGCCATATCAAAATCGGCAGATTCATCGACAAAAATGTGGCAGTTCCCCGCTCCCGTCTCAATCACCGGCACCGAAGAATTTTCGCTGACGAATGCAATCAGCCCCGCGCCACCGCGCGGAATAATCACATCCACCAATCCCCGTGCCTTGATCAGATCCTGCACCGATTCCCGCGTACTCGAATCCAGCAGTTCGATCGCTCCCTCCGGCACTCCTGGCACTGATGCAAGAATTTCCACCAGCCGCTGATTGCTCCTCGCCGCCTCTTTCCCTCCGCGCAGCACAATCGCGTTACCGGTTTTCAGAGCCAGCACCGCCGTATCCGCGGTAACGTTCGGTCGTGATTCGTAAATGATTCCCACCACTCCCAGCGGCACCCGAACCTTACGAATCTGCAACCCGTTCGGTCGCGTCCACTCCGCCAGCGTCTCCCCAACCGGATCGCACAGAGCCGCAACCTCACGGGTTCCCTGTGCCATCTCCTTGATCCGCTCCGCAGTCAGCAGCAGCCGGTCGCGCATGGCGCCAGCGAGTCCGGATATTTCCATGTCCTCCCGGTTCGCCCCCAAAATACTCTCAGTGTTCGCATCAATCGCGTTCGCGATCGCGATCAACAGCGCATTCTTCGCGCTGCTGGAAAGCATAGCCAGCTTCACGGAAGCGCCCCGTGCCCGCAATAGTTTCTCCTGCGTGGAAGCGCTCGTAATACTTATCGCCATTATTTTCTTCCTTGCGCCGGAGGGAAATAGGTTCCGGTCTTGCGCTCGATTCCCAAGGTAATCGCGCGAGGATGGCATCCATTCACAATTGCCACATGTACACCCGCTTCGCTGGCCAGCTTCGCCGCGCGCAATTTAGAAATCATGCCGCCGCGCCCCAGCTTGCTCGTGCCATTGCATTGCGCTTCCAAGGCCGGTGTCAGCTTGCGCACCACCCGCAGCAGACGACTTTTCTTGCCCGCGCCGGGTACGAGAAATCCATCCACATTCGTGAGCAACAAAAGCCAATCGGCTTTTACCGCCCGCGCCAGCAACGCGCTGAGTTCGTCGTTGTCGCCAAAAGCGCCTTCCAGTTCCCGCACCGAAACGCTGTCGTTTTCATTCACAATGGGGACAACCCCCAGCCCAAGCAGCTCAGTCAGAGCATTTTGAAGATTGCGGTAGCGAACCGGTGATGTGAAGTCGTCGCTCGATAGCAAGAGTTGCGCCACGACTTTCTTGCCGAAAAACAGCCGCTCGTAAGTATGCATCAGCCTGCTTTGTCCTACCGCCGCACAAGCCTGCATTCCGGGAACATCGCTCGGTCGCTCCTTCAACCCCAGCCCCGACATGCCCGCCGCGATCGCCCCGGAAGTGACGATTAAATATTCGTTCCTGCTAAGATCGAATTGATCCACCATGGCGCGCAGCAGGTTCGCGTCGATTTGCCCGCCAGGCGCGATCAGGCTAGTTCCGACCTTGATGACCACTCTCATGCAGTACAAACTCTCATGTTGCTTGAAATGGTATCGCACTTGAAGCGCCAGCAGGCACCTCTCGTCAATCGCCGCCTGCCATTAGAATAGACTCCTTACGACATGCCAAGCTTTCGTTGATAATATGCCTGTCTCCAATGCCACCAGCCGCTTTTCCGATCGCGTAGAAAACTACGTACGCTATCGACCGGGATATCCGCCAGAAGCCCTGCAGACCCTCAAGGACGAATGCGGTCTCGCGCCCAGTCATGTAATCGCCGAAATTGCTTCGGGCACCGGCATCTGGACGCGCATGCTGCTCAACAATGGCAATCGGGTTTTCGGTGTCGAACCCAATGCCGAGATGCGAAACGCCGGAGAACGCCTGCTCGCGTCGTTCC
>JBAVQD010000106.1:0-2485 GCA_049693675.1 Candidatus Sulfotelmatobacter sp.
GGCTTATGTTCCGCAAATGTTGCCGGCTGACGTTCGCGCCGAGGATATCCAATGAGGCGCGCCCGAATATTCCTGGTCCTCACTGCTCTTCTGGCATTCGCATTTATGGCCGCATGCGGCGGAGGCAGCAGCAGTCGCACTCCCCCACAAACCATCGCGCCTTCGGGAGGGAATGTAGCGCCGATCACAGTGAACGGGGGCCCGACCGGCAACTACGTCGATGCCAGTTTTACCAGCGTGACCATTTGCGTTCCCGGAACCAGTACGTGTCAAACCATCGACGGCATCCTGGTGGACACTGGAAGTTCAGGTCTGCGCATTTTGTCCTCGGTAGTTACGATTCCTCTGCCCCAGCAAACCTCTGGCGGTAACCCGGTCGTGGAGTGCTTTCCGTTCGTGAGCGGCTACACCTGGGGACCGGTGCAGACGGCAGATGTGGAAATGGCCAGTGAAAAAGCCAGTTCGGCGCCGATTCAGGTGCTCAGCGATACCGATTTTACAGCTCCCACCAGTTGCACCGATAACGGAGCATCATCGGACACGCTTTCAACCCTGGGCGCGAATGGCATTGTCGGAGTCGGTTTATTTACGCAAGACTGCGGCAGCTACTGCGAGACGGTGCAAACCGGTACAGGTAGCCTGAACTTATACTATGAGTGCACTTCTACCACAGCTTGCCAGCCGATAGGCGAGGGCCTGGCGCAACAGGTGCCCAACCCGGTTTCATTGTTTGCCACGGATAACAACGGAGTCGTCATCGAACTACCTTCCGTCTCGGGAGGCGAAGAGGCTAGCGTAACAGGCTCTCTGGTGTTCGGCATTGGAACGCAATCAAATAATGCTCTCGGCGGCGCCACGGTCTATATGGCGGACCCTGCTGGAAACTTTACGACCACATATAGTGGAACCACCAACTCTGGCAGCTTTATTGACAGTGGCTCGAACGGCTACTTTTTCGCTTCTTCGATAACCGCGTGTCCCAGCACCAGCAACGCGCCGGGCTTTTACTGTCCTTCGGGCGTGCAAAACCTTTCGGCCACCAATCAGGGAGCCAATGGCGCCAGCGGCACGGTAAATTTCAGCATTGCGAACGCTCAGGTCCTATTTAATACACCGGATTTCGCCTACAGTGATCTGGGCGGCACATACTCCACCGGCGCTTTTGACTGGGGACTTCCCTTCTTCTTCGGCCGCAACGTTTACACGGGACTGCAAAGCAGCACCAATCCGAGCGGCTACTGGGCCTACTGATCGATTCGCACTCCTAAAACGCTATCCCTGCTTCAACGCTAGCCGTGACTGATGCAGGCTCGAGATGCGCGAAATCGCGGCGACCATCATGCTGGAGAGAAGTTGCATTGTGGCCACATCGCGCTCATCAAACGCGCTGGGAGAAGAAGACAGCACTTCAAACACGCCCAGAGTGCGCTGGTAGTAACGCAGTGGAGAAACCAGAATGGAGCGCACGCCCAAGCGACGGCAACTGGCCAAGTCCACGCGCGGATTGCGCTCGGCGTCGTGACACAGCATCACTTCGCCGGTGCGGACGGCTTCCGCGGAAATGCCGGCATCGGTCTGCAAGCGAACTCCGAGATCGGGAGCGGTGCGCCCGGCGCGTGCGCGGCAAACGATTTCGTCGCCCGCGCGCAACGCGATGGCAGCGCCCGTGGCTCCGGTCAAATGCTGGGCGCGTTCTGTTATCGCACTGATAGCGGGTTCCAGGTTCAACTCTGCGGCGTGAATGTCGACTTCTTCTCCGGCGTATACAGGACGAAAGCCGGAAACCGGATGCCGCGCATTCGCGACCCGCAACTGGCTGCGCAAAGCAGTGGAGGGAATGCGCGTTTGATAATCCGCGATGTTTGCCACTTCCCGGTTTACGATCTGAGGATCCGGCACCGTCCGCAACAAATCGCGGACCAGGCTGTCAAGTTCACAATCGGTGATCAGGTGTGCGGTCTGCTGATCACGCAGTGATCCCCCTAGCACACGTGACAGACTTAGCAGCGACGTATTGCCGCAAGCCAGGCAATAGGTTCTGCTATTGGTGCTGATCAGTTCGCACTGGATGCAAAACGTGGCTGAGTGCAAAGGGACGAAATTGGTGTCTTTAAATGTAGTGCCGTAAACAGTCTTCCGAGACATGCTTGCTTAATCCTCATGAAATTAGCGTCCCTAAAGGTAACGAGGGACGGTAGAGTGAGAAAGTAGCCGAACTGGTTCCCCGTGTGGAAAACTCGTTCGTTACGCTTCGTTTGGTTCGTGCGGCCGAAGCCCCAGAGCCCCAACTTTTCTATTCTCTAAGGCTTTTCCGGTTGAAAATTACAGGATAGTCCCTTGATTTGAGAAACCGCCCTGGGTTAGACTAGTACAGCTTCAAGGCAGCTCAAATGCCTTGATACTGGGGGATTTCAATGCAGTGGACCGCACCGGCTTTTGAAGAAGTTTGCTTGAATTGCGAGATCAACTCGTACGCCAGCGCAAA
>JBAVQD010000107.1:0-6927 GCA_049693675.1 Candidatus Sulfotelmatobacter sp.
CGCTGGGATTGCACGCTGGCAATTATTTCAAGCTTTCGTTCAGCGCTCTCAACGTCACGTTGAAGGGAGATCTGAATCCCTGTGCGGATTTGGAAGGGAAACCGGCGAAAGTCGAATACGCGGAACCGGCGGGCAAGCATTCGGCGGTAGTGGTGGCCATCGAGCTTCATAAGTGAGCGAGCGTCGCATCGAGTGAGTTTGTGTGGAGCGGGCACTCTTGCCCGCTTGCTTGCAGCACTATGAAACCAGCGGGTAAGAGTGCTGTCTGCACACCGGGAAATCCTGCCTGTTCGGACCGTTTATAATTGAAAGATTCTCTCTTAGCGAAATTGGCATCTGTGAGGGTAGCGCAGAAAGCAACGCTCGCTGCGCTCGCTGGACGGGCGAGGGCGCCCGTCCCCACATGTTCCGTGGTGGCTAAAGGCTAAGAGCTAACGGCCAAGAGCCTTCTTCTATGGACTTCAAACTTGTTTCCGATTACACGCCGCAAGGCGACCAGGGGCGCGCCATCGAAGCGCTGCTGCGTGGGGTCTACGATCGCGAGGCGCATCAGGTTTTGCTGGGCGTCACCGGCTCGGGCAAAACGTTCACCATGGCCAAGGTGATTGAGGCGGTGAACCGTCCGGCGCTGGTGATGGCGCATAACAAGACGCTGGCGGCGCAGCTTTATCACGAGTTCAAGAATTTCTTTCCCCACAACGCAGTGGAATATTTTGTTTCGTATTACGACTACTACCAGCCTGAAGCCTACGTTCCCGCAGCCGACCTGTTTATCGAAAAAGAAGCAACCATCAACGATGAACTCGACAAACTTCGGCTCTCGGCGACTCGATCTTTATTTGAACGCCGGGACGCATTGATTGTCGCTTCGGTGAGCTGCATCTACGGCCTTGGCTCGCCTGAGGCCTATTACGGCATGATGTTGTTTCTGGAGAAGGGGCAGAAGATCGCGCGCGAAGACATCACCCGCAAACTGGTCGACATCCTCTACGAGCGCACCAACGGCGAATTCCGCCGTGGAACTTTTCGCGTGCGCGGCGACGTGATCGAAGTCTTCCCGACCTACGATGACATGGCCTACCGCATCGAGTTATGGGGAGATCAAGTTGAATCGCTGGCACAGATCGATCCTCTGTTCGGCACACTCAAGCAAAAGTATGTGCGGCTGCCGATTTATCCCAAGACGCATTACGTGATGAAGGATGAAACTCGCGCCACGGCAGTGGAGTCGATCAAGAAAGAATTGGCGTGGTGGGAAGTGGAACTCGAGAAACAGGGCCGCGTGGTCGAAGCGCAGCGCATTCACCAGCGTGTGAAGTTCGATTTGGAAATGATCAAAGTCATGGGCTACTGCCACGGCATCGAAAATTATTCTCGGCATTTCACGGGACGCATGCCGGGCGAGCCTCCGCCCACGCTGCTGGATTATTTTCCTCGCGACTATCTGATGTTCGTCGACGAATCGCATCAGACGATTCCGCAATTGCGCGGCATGTACGCCGGGGATCGCTCGCGCAAAGAGACGCTCGTTGAATATGGATTCCGCCTGCCCTCGGCGCTGGATAATCGTCCGCTCACCTTCGAAGAATTTGAGCATCGCACCAACCAACTGGTTTATGTCTCGGCGACACCGGGCCCGTACGAGCTGACGAAATCTGCGGGAGTGGTGGTAGAGCAGATCATCCGGCCGACCGGTTTGATTGATCCCGAAGTCGAAGTGCGTCCGGTCAAGGGCCAGATCGACGACCTGCTGCATGAAATTCGCGCCCGCGTGGAACACGGTGAGCGCGTGCTGGTCACCACACTGACGAAACGCATGGCCGAAGACCTGGCGGAGTATTACGCCGAAGTGGGCGTGAAGTGCCGCTATATGCATTCCGAAATCGAAACGCTCGAGCGGGTAAAGATTCTCCGTGACCTGCGGAAAGGCGAGTTCGACGTATTGATCGGCATCAATCTTCTTCGCGAGGGCCTCGATCTTCCCGAAGTTTCACTCGTGGCAATTCTCGATGCCGATAAAGAAGGTTTTCTGCGTTCTTGGGGATCGTTGATCCAAACCATCGGCCGCTGCGCGCGCCATCTGCGCGGGCGTGCGATTCTGTATGCCGATCGCATGACCGACTCCATGAAGCGCGCAATCGATGAAACCTTAAGGCGCCGCGAGATTCAGACCGCCTACAATCTGGAGAATGGAATCACACCAGAATCAATCGTGCGGCCGCTGGATATGACGTTGGCCGGAATCGTTGCCGCCGATTATACCGATCTCACAGGCAGCGAGGCTGAGGGCATGCCAGAGTTCAAGTCACAGGAAGAATTGGATAGCTACATCATGAAACTCGAAAGCGACATGCGCGAAGCGGCAAAACGGTTCGAGTTCGAAAAAGCTGCAACTTTGAGGGATACGATCAAGGAATTGAGGACAAAGGAGTTTTTGTTCGCGTAACACTGATTCCGTGTTACACTGTTGCAGTGTCCACTACGAATCGCCTACGCAATGTCACCGTGACCCTGGAAGAAGATGTCGCTCAGTGGGCACGGGTAGAGGCAGCCCGCCGGGATACTAGCGTTTCCAGACTTTTGGGCGCGCTGCTGAAGGAACGAATGGCCGCTCAGGACGTCTATGAGAAAGCCATGCGGCGAGCTTTGAGCCGCAAACCTTTTCTCCACAGCAGAGGACCCTATCTGACACGCGAGGAAGCCCATGACCGCGCCCATCTTCGTTGATTCGAACGTATTTCTTTACGCCGTGGACGCGACGGACCTCAAAAAACAGCAGGCTGCTCGCACTTGGCGCGCAGAGTTGTGGAAGAGCCGCCGCGGGCGAGTCAGCTTTCAGGTTCTAGGGGAGTTCTATGTCAACGCACTACGGCTGCAGCCAAAAGCGCGGGACGAGGCGCGCGCTGAAGTTCGCGACCTCCTTGCATGGAATCCGGTAATAACCGATGCGGCACTGCTGGAGCAGGGATGGAAAATCCAGGACCGCTATCATCTCTCATTCTGGGATGCCTTGATCGTGGCAGCCGCCAGGACGTCCTCCTCTCGCTATTTGCTCACTGAAGATTTGCAGCCTGGTCAGACTTTGGAAGGGATCGAAGTCGTAAATCCATTCTTAGGCGGCCCTGAATCAATCTGAGTCAAGGTCTAGCAGGAAGGAAACCCCTTGTAGTCCTTGGAACTTAAGGTTGCTATCTTCCGTATGCCGCGCTCGCCGCCAACGGCTTCCGGTGAAACGTATACCCGTCAAAGGTTTCCGAGCGAAAATTCAAATTCGATGCCGAGAGCTTTTCTGTTTGGCTCAGGAAAAGATAGCCGCCCGGTTCGAGGTAAAGATGCAGTCGTTCCAGCACAGCCAGCCGCTGCACGCGCGAGAAGTGCGGCAGAACGTCCATGCAGAAAATGCAGTCAAAACGTCCAATGTACCCGGGGCGGGCGAGATTCATGCAGTTAAAAGTAACCAGGCTGCGCAGACGTGGCTTCACCAAGAGGTGCGGGGTGATTGCGGGCGGCTGCGATGGGGTGAGAGCGTCGCCATCCAAGTCAGCCTCAAGGTTCGTTACTGCCGCTGCCGTGGGTGTGCCAATCTTCGAAAAATAATTGCGAATCGTGGCCGGCGGCAAACCCTCCAGCGCTGACTGCCGGTATACGCCGCGGTCAGCTGCTTCGATGTTTCGCGGCAGCAAGTCACTGCCCACGATGTGGATTGAGCACCCGGAACCGAGCTTGGCGGGAGGCTGTCCGGCTGGATTATTTTCCGCGATGCCTCCGTTCCTTGCACCTTTGCCGGTCGCGTTCATTGATGCGGAGCCATTATTCGGCACGCTTACATTCGCCGGATTCACCGCGTCACATACCGCCATTGCGATCGAGTAGGTCTCTTCTCCGGTGGCGCAGCCGGCACTCCAAATACGGATTGGTCCGGGACTATCCACCGACTTGCGCGCCCAGAGTTGCGGCAATACTTGCCGCGTCAAAGCATTCAACGCGCCGGGATGACGAAAAAATCCAGTATTCGCGCTAATTAAGCCGTCGAGCAACGAGGGCAGCGTAGATGGATCTTGCTCTGGGGATCGCAACCGTTCGAGCAACGTGCCGGATGAGTCTAACTCTTGCGCTTCAATGAAATCGGCCAGATGCGCCGCCAATACATTGTTGGGACAATCCAGGACCAAGCCGGTTTGGCGCTCGACCAGCAGGCGCAACTCCGAAAGTTCGTGCTCCAGAATGGTGCTGGTCGCAAGTGACCTATGCATAAAAGCCTTTCCCCAATGCCGCGCGAACTAGCACGCCCAACGACTCCAATCCCAACGGCGACTTACTTTTCTTACATCCACATCACCGGCTGCGGCTATACGGGCAACTAACAGCTTAGTGGCCCGCAGCCACCGCAACCCGGCTCTTGCCTGAATCCCGTTCCGTCTGCTGAGCTACAACCATCATCTCTTTTTCCAGAGACGAAAACCGCTGCATCACTTCATGGATGCGCAAAGTCATATTGCGAATGGTTTCAATCTGGCCACGCGCTTGAGCCGATAAACTACCGGGTTCCAAAAGGAGCAGATCCGAATTTCCCAGCAGCGAGGTCAGCGCATTGTTCAAGCCGTGGCGCATTTCGAGCATATAGCGGCCCAGCATCGCCTGCGGTTCCAGCGCGGAGCAATGCTGTTCGGCTGTCCGCGCACGAGCTTCTGCCGCGGTGCGGTGCAAGGCTTCGGCCGCCGCTAGAATCAACGCATCCAGCCAATTCTCATCCAGCCGCAGCACTGAAGTCCGAGGCCAGCGTTCCCGCACCAGTTTCGCCGTGGTGCCATCCTCGCAGACGCAGAATAGCGGTTGCGAACTCGAGTGCAACGGCTCAATAATTACGGAGAGCAGCTCGCGGCGCAGCGGACCCACAATAGCAACTTCAAAATCCTCGACAGTACGTGGCCACAGATCTCCGCTCAGGATGGTGAACGTGGGCACGTGGCGTTCTGCCTGCCAGCGCGCCGTCAGCCTTCGCGAAAATCCTACGTCGTCGGAGATAACCAGTACGGTCGGACGATCCACTCAAGTTTCCTTTGCCAGGATTCACGCCGCCTTCGCGGGAATCACTAGTTTTCGTTTTCGATTATTTCTTCTGCCCCGCTGGTGAATCTTCATCCGGAGTCCACTCCGGCGCAGCCGGGGAAATTTCGAATTCGGGAGCGTCGTCGTTTGAGGCGGCAAACTTCTCCACCGGCTTCTCAGACGCTACGCGCCCAGGCTTGGCCGCAGCCGATGTTCCACTCGCGCCGGCCGCCGCAGCCCTGGGCGTTGTCTTTACCGTCGCTATCTTTGGGGTCGCGGCTTTCGCCGGTGCGAGTTTTGCAGCGGCAGTCGCTTCCGCCGCCTTCTCGCTATTCCCCGCGTCCGCGCCTCGTCCCAGCGCGCCATCTACGGAGGCCCGCAAATCCACCAGCATCCGCAGCGGTTGTCCCGAGGAGTACTCTGCCTGAAACATCACTTTCCAGGATTGGCAAATCATGCGCAGCCTTATGATCGGCTCCTGGGCCGAGAACTGCGCCCTCCGGCAATCGATCGTCTCCACGCCTTTTTCTTCCAGCTCCGTTAACCCGTCGAGAATGTTATTGAGATCGGTAAGCATCAGGCGGAAGAAGGCTCGCCGCATCAGATATCCAAAACGTGTGAACGCCGCAAGTGCGACGGGCAGGTAAAATAACTCGCCTGCCTGCGCTTTGGCTTTGCGTCCTTGCTCCAGCACGCCGCCATGTAACAGTTCGTCCAGTGAATGGCAACGCCGCGCGGAGTCCAAGACGCGATCCAGGCTGTTCAACCATACCGGAGCCTTCAGTTCCACCTCGCCTAGCACCGGTTCCAATCCTTTGGCTACGTAAGCCAGGTCGGCTCCATCATCGCCCAGTTCGGTTGGAGCAATGTGGCTGAAGTATTGCACCAGCAGAAAATCGATTTTGTCGCGGGAGGAATCCGTGTGCGCCGTCTTTTCTATGAAATGCTTTGACAAAGCGATCAGCCCTTGGTTGTCCACCAGAGAGCTTGTCTGGAGGAATTGGCGCAGTTGGTGTACCTGGATGCGGTCATCCATATCGTGCAGCCACTGCTGGGCTTGCTCTACTGTCTCGCGATCCGGCGCATCCACCGGCTCATCCAGCGCCGCGAAAGCCGGCGCCTCAATCACAAATTCACGCGCCAGTTCAACATAGATAGGATGGAGGCGGCGCGCACTCGACCACAGCGCCGCAAGATCTGGAGCGGACGATTCTGGCTGCGTAGAGGATGCTGTCATGATTTCACGATCCAGTTCGGAACTTCGTTGCGAAAGCGAGCCGCCACAATCGTCGAGCCCGGATGATATTGCACCGCCACCACGGACGCTTCCGTGTCGAGCGAGCCATCCGAATTGCGCAACCGCAGCACGTCGGCGAACTCCAGTGGCATCTTGCAGGCAAAGAGGACCTCTCGCGGCGTTCCAAATTCAATCACAGTACTTTCCAGGACATCACTCCCCGGGATAGCACTCTCCGGCGCTCCCAGAGACGCCTGCTTGACCTCAATTGCAGGGTGGCAGCGCGTGAGCTGCACCGGAATCCGCACTGGAGTGGCTTCCGGAAAAAAGCGCGCCAGGTCGGCAACTGTGCTGACCTGCCTGGTTTTCCCCTTTGCTGTCCCTAGCTGACCCAAGCCACCCGTCCCTCGTTCCGCAAATGTCCAGCAACCGGTCCTTCAAGAACTTTTCAGTCCGGCCGCGATCTGCCGACATACCCGGCAAAACCTCTCAAGAAAGTGCGGTTGGGCTCCCCCTCTTCCCGGTTAGGAAGAGCTTTGGGGAGCCAGAACACGCGGTTATGCAAGAATCAGGAGCACGACCGAGACCATCGCGTCGAACGGAAGGATTAGCACTCAGGCGCTAGTTTTTTCAGCAAGTTA
>JBAVQD010000108.1:0-29002 GCA_049693675.1 Candidatus Sulfotelmatobacter sp.
CGGCGCTACCAGCGACCCCGCCTGCTTCACATGCTTCCCCAAAACTTCGCGCAGCCCGGCATGCAACAAATGCGTAGCCGTGTGATTGCGCATGGTCGACCGGCGAACGTCTGTATTCACCACTGCATCCACTTTATCGCCGACGCGGATCGCTTGCTTCACAACAACTTGATGCGCGCGTACCCCCTGAATCGGCGAGTAGCATCCCGTCACTTCAGCGACAACAGTGTTGTGATCGTCGGAATAAAACCATCCCTTGTCGCCGACCTGTCCGCCGGAGTCGGCGTAAAACGGCGTGTGATCGAGGATGACCTCTCCAGATTCTCCAGACTTGAGTTCCCGCGACCCCTGCCCGTTGTGGATGATAGCAAGCACCTCGCAGCCGTCAGAGCGAGTCTGGCGATAGCCTTCGAAGATTGATTTCGGAAGCTGTTGATAGGCAGGATTGGCGGTTTGTTTGGTTGCACCTTTCCAGGAGGCACGGGCCAGGGAGCGCTGCTCCTGCATCGCGTGGTCAAAGCTGGCTTGATCGAACTTTATCCCTTGATCGCGACAAGCGTCGATCATGAAGTCGAGCGGCAAGCCAAACGTATCGTAGAGCTTGAACGCTTTTGCGCCGTTGTAGGTCGGCCCCGCTTTTAGCTCTTTCTCAATCAAATCCTTGTCGTGCTCCAGCTCGACCTTCACCATTTCCAGCGCATCTTCGGGTACAGCTTTTGCTGGGTCTGCGACAATGGACCTGAAGCTGTCGTATGTTTCGCGAGTCTCGTTTAGATCGAGCTCCAGTTTTTGGAGACCCAGTACCATGGTGTGCGCGAACCGCGTTTCTTCTGTGTAAACCGCTTTTGATACGCGCTCGGCTAATTCGCTCAACTCCGGATACGCGTCTTGCATAAGATCGCGAACCGCAAACACCATCTCATGCAGAAAAGGTTTTGTCTGTCCTAGCAATCTTCCATGCGTGATCGCCCGCCGAATGATTTTTCGCAATACATATCCACGGCCTTCGTTCGAAGGCAACACTCCATCGGAAATCAGGAACGTGGCGGCACGGGAGTGGTCAGCGATCACTCTGAGGGATGCGGCGGATTTGTGGCTGGGAGAACCTGTCGAGCTTTGCTCGGCTCGACGGACGGGGGCGTCCGTCGCTCCACGGTTCGTTCGGGAACAGTTCGTGGAACGGCGGACGCCTTCGTCCGCCCAGTTCGTCAGCTCCGCCGCCCGCTTGATCAGCGGCGTAAACAAGTCCGTATCGTAATTCGAAATCACTCCCTGCAGCACCGCGGTGACTCGCTCCAGCCCCATCCCCGTATCAATCGAAGGCTTGGGCAGCGGGTTTAGCTTGCCGGTCGCATCGCGGTCGAACTGCATGAACACCAGATTCCAAATCTCAACATAACGCCCGCAATCGCACGGAAATCGGCAGTCCACATGACCTTGCTCGGATGCGATCGAACCCATGTCGTAATGAATCTCGCTGCACGGACCGCAAGGCCCGGTATCGCCCATCTGCCAGAAATTATCTTTCAAACCCATTTCAAAGATTCGATCTTTGGAGACGCCCTGCGCCGCCCACAAGTCATAAGCCTCAACGTCGCGCTCCACGCCAGCTTCGCCCTTGAAGATGGTCGCATAGAGCTTGTTTTTGTCGATCCCGTACCACTCCGGCGAAGTGATCAGCTCCCAGGCGTAAGCAATCGCATCCTTTTTGAAATAATCGCCGAAAGAGAAATTTCCCAGCATCTCGAAAAACGTGTGATGCCGGTTGGTGAATCCCACATTTTCCAGGTCGTTATGCTTACCACCGGCGCGCACACATTTCTGCGACGAAGTCGCGCGGGAGTAATCGCGCTTCTCCAGTCCCAGAAAAACATCCTTGAACTGGTTCATCCCCGCGTTGGTGAACAGCAGCGTAGGATCATTCGCCGGCACCAGCGACGACGAATGCACCTGCTTGTGCCCCTTTTGCACAAAGAAGTCGAGAAACTTACGCCGAATTTCAGAGCCTGTGAGCATTTTCAGTGAACTTTGATTTTAGCACCGGGAAATATAACGCTGAGGGCGCAGAGAACATGGCGGAACTCATGCGGCAGTTCTGCCGTGATCACTGCGCCCTCGTGGTTTCGCAAGCCGGTGGGTTATTTCACCGCGTCTTCGGTCTTCTCGCCAGCTTTCTTCACTTCGTGTCCGGTAGCCATGGTGCCCTTCTTTACGGCACTGCCAGTTTTTTTGGCGGCGGTGTCGGTACCCTTCGCTGTGTCCTTAGCCACCACTTTCGTTTCGTGGCCAGTTTTGTCGGCAGCTTTTTCCGTATCTTTGCCGGTCGTCTTGGCTACTTTCTTGGTGGCGTGTCCGGTTTTATCGGCGGCCGTCTTGGTGGCGTCGCCGCTTTTGTCGGCGGCTTTCTTTGTGTCGGTGCCAGTATCCTTTGCGGTTTTCTTTACGTCCGAACTCACATCCTGGGTCAAGGCGAGTGGAACTGCGCTGAGGAGCACGGCTGCGAGAATTGCTTTGCAACTAACTTTCATAGTGCCTCCTGAGGAGCGGAGATTGGTAACGGCAGGAGTATGCAACATCGAGACGGCATTTGCCAAGCAGTGCAGGATCAGACGATTTCGCTTTCCAGCGCCGTCAAGGTCTCCTCATCCACGTCCCAACTCTTTAGGATTTTGAAAATCGTTTTTGTGCCGAACCCCGCGCGCGACAGTTGCCGGAAGATACGCGCAGTTGCCTTCTGATCCTTGGGCTTCACCATGCGCTTGCGCCGCAGATATTCGCGCGCTTGTTTTTCTTCGCTGACCCCGTCGAAAGCCGCATCTACTGCCTTTTCGATTACCTCAGCGTGCACGCCTTTTATTTTCAGATCGGTGATCACACGTCTCCGCCCAAATTTTTGATTGTCCCGGCGCAGCGAAGAAAAATAGGCCGCATACTGAGAATCGTTCAGGTAGCCGCGATCCTTGAGCCGCCGGATCACCATCTCAATCAGCGTCTGCCCGTATTCGGATTCGGCATCTTCCACCCGCGCGCGAAACAAGCGCTTCAGTTCCGCGACTGTACGCATGCGCCGCGCCAGTGCTCCCACGGCGTATTCGTATAGCTCATCTTCGGAATACGACCGCTTCTTCGGTCGGGAAAATGGCATGCGCTAACGATAAACCAAGCAGCGATCGGAAGGTGAAGAGAATGGAGTTAGGCTTCCGGTTGTCGGCCCCGGAAGCCGGAAAGCGGAAAGCCAGAAAGCAGAGGAAGAATTTTACCGTCCGCCAAAGCCCGCCGACTGCATGGATTGCCGAGAAATATCCGCGGTCGATGCAATGCCTTGCATGCGCAGTTTGAAATCGTCGGCGTTCGATGCGTTTTCCAGTGCGGTTTCGTAAGCCACCAACCCGGCCTGGAATAAATCCCACAACGACTGATCAAATGTCTGCATGCCGTATTGCGACGTGCCCGCTGCAATCGCGTCACGAATCGACCGCGTCTTTTCCGGAACGAGTACGCACTCACGGATGAAGGCTGTATTGATCATCACCTCAACCGCGGGCACGCGCCCGTCGGAATCACACCGCCGCACCAGTCGCTGGCTTACAATGGCGCGCAGAACTGCCGCCAATTGCAGCCGAATCTGCTTTTGCTCAGGCGGCGGAAAAATCGAAATGATGCGGTTGACGGTTTCCACGGCATCGAGCGTGTGTAGAGTCGAGAAAACCATGTGGCCGGTTTCCGCGGCATGCAATGCCGTGGAAATCGTTTCCAGATCTCGCATTTCGCCGACCAGGATCACGTCAGGATCTTGACGCAGAGATGCGCGCAACGCCGCGCTGAATGAGGGCGTATCCACGCCGATTTCGCGTTGGTTTACGTATCCTTTTTTGTCGCGATGCAGAAATTCGATCGGGTCTTCGATGGTGATGATGTGTTCGGCGCGGCTGGAATTCACTCGATCCACCATCGCGGCCAGCGTCGTCGATTTACCGGAACCGGTGACACCTGTAACCAGCACCAACCCGCGCGGCATCTCGCAAATCTGCTCGACCACTTTCGGTAGAAATAATTCATCCAACGCGCGAATCTTCGTGGGAATGACGCGCAGGACGAGCCCAACGTTTCCGCGCTGCTGGAAGATGTTGACACGGAAGCGGCCCAACCCGGCGACGCCGTAGGCCATATCGATTTCCGTGGTCTCTTTGAATTTCTGTTTCTGCCGCGCCGACATCATGCTGAACGCCATGGTCAGCATGTCTTCAGCACTCACGCGCGGCTGGTCGGTTAATGGCACCAGTTCGCCATCAATGCGCAGGTGAGGATAGTTACCCACCTTCAAATGCAAATCGGAGGCCTTGCGTTCGGTCGCAATCCGCAGCAGATCATCAATATTCATCGAAGGATATCCCGGGAGGCGCTTCGCCTCACAAGCTTGCCTATGATGAACCGAATCGTCACCTTCCCCAAGATGACCTAGGTAATGAGTCTATTTCTTAGGCGGGATACAGACTTCGGTGCAGATTAGAAAAAACGCTGGAAATAAAACATTCTGCGATGGGACCTGTCGAACTATTTTGTGCGGCAGATAACAATAAGAAAGGGACGCGAAGAGTCGCGTCCCACAAACTTAAAGCAGTAAGTTTTACACGCCGACCGGCTGCTTGCTGCCTACCGGCACTGCAGTCATCCATCCATGGCGATCGTCTTTCTCGCCGCGCACGATGGCGTAAAACTCTTTCTGAATCGCCTTGGTGATCGGACCCATTACTCCCTTGCCCACTTTGATTTTGTCGACCGAGCGGATGGGCGTGACTTCGGCTGCCGTGCCCGTGAAGAAGGCTTCGTCGGCGATATAAAGCATCTCCCGCGGAATCATTTGTTCGACGATAGGAATGTTGAGATCACGCGCGATTTGCAATACCGAATCGCGAGTGATGCCGGGTAGAACGGAATTTCCCAGCGGCGCCGTGACCAGTTTGTCGCGATGGACCAGAAACACGTTCTCGCCGGAGCCTTCGCTCACATAGCCGTTTACGTCGAGCGCGATGCCTTCCGCGTAGCCATTTACGATGGCTTCCATCTTGATGAGCTGCGAATTCATGTAATTCGCGCCCGCCTTGGCCATTGCCGGCAGCGTATTCGGAGCCAGCCGCGTCCACGAGGAAACGCAAGCATCGCAGCCTTCGCTCTCGCCGCCCAAATATTTTCCCCATGGGTAGTTAATGATGTAAACCTCGGTCGGGGAGTTGAACGGATTCACTCCCGCTTCGCCGTATCCGCGTAGCACGATGGGACGCACATAGCATGGCCACACGCCATTGCTGCCAACGGTTTTGAGCATCGCCTGCACAAGTTCGTCGCGGGTGTAGTCTACATCGATGCGATAAACCTTGGCGGAATCAAGCAGGCGCTGAATATGTTCGTTGGCGCGGAAAATCGCTGGCCGCGACTGCGGCGCGTAGCAGCGAATCCCCTCGAACACTGATGAGCCGTAGTGGACCACGTGCGACATTACATGAATCGTCGCATCATCCCAGGGAATCAGTTTCCCGTTGTGCCAGATATTTTCCGACTTCTCGATCGCCATGTAGAACTCCTTCCGCTGCGCGTTTCGGGTTTCATAACGAGGCGGAATCCCTCCTCTGGCACTGCAGGGGACGAGGCGTGAAAACCAACCAGCGTTACTGAACATTATAACTGACGCCTGTTTCGCGATTGAGTGGGATTGCGGGGAGCCGTTCTCTCAATTAGACCCAATCAAAAACCAAAGGACGAGCGGAAGACGCGTTGCCGGAAATGCAATTCAAATCGGCCCTGCGCGAGGACAATTCTCCATAGGCGCTGGGAAGTACCATTCCTCGAGCGAATTGTGCTTACTTCGTGACCACTCCGCAGGCGATGCGGTCGCCGGAGTTGCCGGAGGGATCGGTTTTGTAGTCGTCGGCTTTGGCGTGGATGATGATCGACGTCCCGCCGTTACTGAACAGCGAGTGTGGGCCATCGCCAAGATTAACGTCGTCGTCCTGAAACTCGGCGTTGGAGACGCCTCTGGCGTCCACAAGGATATTTTTCATGTCGCCGGCGTGATGGCCCTCGGGGTTCTCGAATCCGTGCTTTTTGCTTTCGGGATTGAAATGCGGTCCAGCGGATTTGAAGTCGGGTGCATCGCATTTGGGATTCTGATGGAAGTGGATCGCGTGTTCACCTGGCGGCAGATCGTGGAAATTAAGCTTCAGGCTGACCCCTGATCCCTTTTGCGAAAGGATGATAGTGCCAACTGCCTTGCCCTGGGAATCTTTGATCTCGACCTTGGTTTTAGCCGTGCTGGGAAGAGCAAATAAAATCACAGCAACGGCCGCCGCGAGCGTGGGGAGGGTTGTGTGTTTCATGCCAGGAATTATATCGACGGTGAGGCAGAAAAAGCGAGATCGGCACCTCTGGGCCATGCTCCGTCCACAGCCGGGAGGAGTATACTTCGGGAAAGTTTGAAATTCCTCTCGGGAAAAGTGCGATCATGGCGTTGAACGCGGTGGAACAGGTGACAGAACAGGCTCCGGCGGACAATTTTCAGGTGCTGGAAGAGAAGATTTTCCGTACGATCGAGATGTACAAAGGCGCACGGCAGGCTCAGGCTGCGGCGGAACGCGATGCTCAGCGCGCCCGGCAGCAGCTCGAAGAGCGCGAGGAACAACTGGTTGCGCTCCGGCGCGAGGCGGTGCAGTTGCGCAAAGAGCGCGAAGAGATTCGCGGTCGCGTGGAGAAGATGCTGGAACAGATCGATTCGATTGCCGAGGAGCGCGCAAGTTAGCGTCGCGAGGATCACTCTTTGGGAATCGCCGTTTAAGGATTACTGACTATGGCTACAGCGGCTAAAGATTCAACGCTGAAAGACGCGCAAAACGGCAGCGTGCGCGTGGAAATTTTTGATCAAGCCTACAATCTGCGTGGGTCTGATCCGGAATACATTCTAAAGCTCGCCGAGTATGTCGATTCCAAGATGCGGGCCGTCGCTGAGGCGACGAATACCATCGATACCGTGCGCCTGGCGGTGCTGGCGGCGTTGAATATTGCCGATGAATACCATTTACTGAAGCGCAAGCAGGACTCCGGGTCCACTGATTATCAGAAGCGCGCGCATCTCTTAGCTAGTGCTCTGGATGAAGTGCTGGGCGATAACCGCAAGGCGGGCTAGCCTGAGGCGGCCTGGAAGCCATCTCATTTTGTTGATGCTGCTGATGGGCAGCGCTCTCTGCCAAGAAACAATTCATAGTCAATCGAATGTAGTGGTGATTCCCGCGCTGGTAAAAAGCGGGCAGGGCGAGGTTGTGTATGGGCTGGGGGCAAAGGACTTTGTGGTCGAGGATGATGGGATAGAGCAGGCGGTGCGTCTGGATGAAACTGTGGAAGGCCAGCCAGTGTCGATGGTGATTGCGATTCAGCGCGGACGGAGGGCGGATTATGAGTTTCCCCGGATGCGCGGGTTGAGCGCGATGCTGGAACCGCTGGTTGCTGAGGGACACGGAGCAGTGGCAATTGTGGAGTTCGATAGCCACGTGCAAACCGCACAGGAGTTCACCGGCAGCTCCGAGAAGATTGCATGGACTCTGAATGAATTACAGCCTGGCGACGGCGGAGCCGCGATTCTGGATGCGGTGGACTACTCCGTGAAAATACTGGAGCAGGTTCCGAAGGAGCGGCAGCGCGTGCTGCTGCTGATCAGCGAGACTCGCGACCACGGTAGCCAGGCCAAGGTGGAGGATGTTGTGTCGGCCATTGGGCAAAGCAGCACGGCGGTGTATGCGCTGGCTTTTTCGCCGTCGCGGTCAAACATTTTGGATACGATGCGTGGGGACAATATGAGCGAGATGCATCCGTCGCCGGATTTGCTTGCCCCTTTGATCATGGCGGCCGAGGCGATGAAAAAGAATATGCCGAAGGCTGTAGCATCCATGACAGGCGGTGAATACGAGATGTTTGCCACGAGGAAAAACTTCGATTCGCGGATGATCGACTTCAGCAATCATTTGCACAGCCGTTATTTGTTGAGCATCGAGCCGAAAAGTCCTCACGCCGGTTTGCATCAGTTACGGGTGCGGTTGCGGGATCAGGGGGATAGGATCGTGCTCGCGAGGAGCAGTTATTGGGCGGCGGGGGCGAAGTAAATAAAATGCCTGGGCTGCTAAGGGCCGATTCATCCAGGAACGTAATCGCGGCGATCAAAGCTCTCGCCACCCTAAATTGCAAGCCCGTAACCTCGACGCCCGATTACTTTGGTTGCAACTGTTCTGCCAACTATTTACACGTTCCCTATTGCTAATTCACGGTTAGTTCTCCTAGCATCCAGAGTGAAAGCCGGCCTGCGGGGTTGGTGATGGCGGTAACCGATTTTTGAACCAATGCTGAATGAACGGGGACTCGACTCGAACTAGGATCCGGTGTGCAACGCTCCGCCATGCGGAGATGCCTAAAGGGTCTCGGCGGGTTCCCAACGTCTACCTGACGGTTCATTCTCGGCCCGTCACACGGCACAGTGGGTCGGCTTGAATATTACTGATTGATGATTTTTGATTGCTGATTGAAACCGTCTTCTTCCGGCTGGGCCCTTCAATCAACAATCAGTAATTAACAATCAGCAATTCTGACAAGTCCTCCTGCACCGTTCCTGCTAGACTGAAACTGGTACAAATTCCCTAGTTCCTGCATCCAATTTAACTGTGTATCCGCAATTAATTCATTTCGGACGATTCTTTCTGCCGACTTACGGCTTCCTGGTTTCTTTGGGAGTTCTGCTTGGCCTGTGGATCAGCGTGCGCAACTCCGAGCGCCTGGGCATTGACGGGGAGAGCGCGTGGAACCTTGGAATTTTGGTGGTCCTGTGCGGAATCATCGGGGCCAAGGTTCTTTATGTAATCAATGAGTGGGGCTACTACAAAGCGCATCCTGGCGAGATTTTCAGCGTTACTACACTGCAGGCCGGCGGCGTTTTTTCCGGCGGTCTGATTGCCGCGTTTATTGCCGCTTGGTGGTACGTGCGCCGGCACAATATGCCTGCTCTTGGAACGTGCGACGCTTTTGCGCCGGGACTCGCCTTGGGCCACGCCATCGGCCGCGTGGGCTGCTTCGCCGCAGGATGCTGCTACGGCAAAGAGACGCACCACTTCTGGGGCGTGGTGTTTCGCAATCCGCTGGCGAATCAAATCACAGGCACTCCACTGAACGTGCCGCTCGAACCCACGCAGCTTTTCGAAGCGGCGGTCGAGCTGGCAAATTTCTTCTTCCTGATGTGGTTGCTGAAACGCAGAAAATTCGACGGCCAGGTTTTTGGCGCTTTTCTGTTCATCTACGGCGTGGCCCGATTCTTTTTGGAATTCCTGCGTGACGATCCCGGCCGCGGCTCAGTTTTTGGTGGAGCAATGTCTGGAACGCAGTTGATTGCAATCGGTCTAGTGATCGGCGGCGGGCTGATCTGGTGGCTGCGTCCGGGCATGAAGAAAGACATTGCGGCGCATCCGGCCGCGGCGACGCGGTAGCGAACCTAGTTTCTGTGCACCTTCCGCGGTTTCGTGGTCGCTTCCCTTTTCGTCATTGAAATTCGCAATTCCTGCCGCGCGTAGTGGTACCCTTGAGCGCATGAAAAAAATCACACGTCGACGGTTCGGCAAAACCCTGGCTGGAACTGCTGCGGCCGCGCTTGCAGGAGCCAGTCTTCCACGCTTTGCGCGGGCGCAGAATCCTACTCTGCTGCAATTCCCCGCCAACTTCATGTGGGGCTGCGCCACTGCGTCTTATCAGATCGAGGGCGCCGTCAAGGAAGACGGGCGTAAGCCATCCATCTGGGATACCTTTTCCCACACGCCGGGCAAGACTTTTCAGGGTGAGACTGGCGATGTCGCCGACGACTCTTACCATCTCTACAAGGAAGACGTCCGGCTGCTCAAGAATCTGGGCGCCAAATGTTATCGATTTTCGATCGCGTGGTCTCGCATTTTTCCCGATGGCACCGGGCAGCCGAACCCGAAAGGGCTCGATTACTACCGGCGCGTAGTCGACGAACTGCTGAGGAATGACATAGCGCCATACATCACTCTGTTTCACTGGGATCTGCCACAGGCTTTGCCCGGTGGCTGGCAGTCACGCGACACGTCGAAGGCCTTCGCCGATTACGCGGCCTACGTCTCGAAGCATTTGTCCGATCGCGTCAGCCATTTTTTCACCACGAATGAACTCGTCTGCTTTACCGACTTGGGCTACAAGAACGGTCAGTTCGCGCCCGGCCTGAAGTTGCCGGATGCAGAGGTGAATCAAATCCGTCACCACGGCGTGCTGGCGCACGGCATGGCGGTACAAGCCATCCGGGCCAATGCCAAGAGCGGCACGCAAATTGGCCTCGCCGAAAATGCCACCGTGTATGTTCCGGTGATTGAGAACGCGGAACAGATTGAAGCCGCGCATCGCGCCACGCGCGAGGGAAATGCTCCATTCCTCACCGCAATTATGGAAGGCAAGTACACCGACGGATATCTGCAGCGCGAAGGCGCGAATGCTCCCAAGGTGGAAGCCGGCGACATGAAGATCATCGGCAGCCCGCTCGATTTCGTCGGGCTGAATGCATATACCCCGGATTATGTTCGCGCCGACTCATCGCCCGCAGGTTATGTTGTGGAAAAGCGTCAGGCTTCCTATCCGCATATGGCTTCTCCTTGGCTCTTTATCGGACCTGAAGTCACTTATTGGGCGGTGCGCAACGTCAGCGACATCTGGAAGCCGCGCGCCCTATACATCACCGAGAACGGCTGCTCCGCCGATGATGTGGTCACCAGCGATGGACGCGTTGAGGACACCGATCGCGTCATGTATCTGCGCAATCACCTTTCTCAGCTTCATCGCGCCGCCTCGGAAGGCTATCCGATCAAAGGATACTTTCTTTGGAGTCTCATGGATAACTACGAATGGGCCGACGGTTACAGCAAGCGTTTCGGCATCCACTACGTGGATTTCAAAACTCAGACGCGCACACCTAAACTGAGCGCCGAATGGTACCGTCAAGTAATTGCTGCAAACGCAGTGGAATAGGGAGATTCGAGCGGACGGTTTGTAACTGTGCTTCTACATTAGCGGAGCTTCTACAGCTTCTCTCGAAGAAATTCGAAAAGCATGTATCCGATGAATGCCGCTGAGAGGGCGATTGCAAAATTGGGTGTTGTAAAAACATCGCGTAGCGCCCAGGCGAGCCCCCTTCTCAACCCCATCCCCGAGCGCTCAAATTCTCCCATCAAAAGATTGGAATAAAACAGGAAGACGATGAACGCTACTTCAATCACCGCTCTCCAGATATTCTTCTTCATGGTAAATATTGGCTCCTTGCACGCTTGCGATATGAGGTTACTCGGTTAAGCGATTTCATAGCATAGCCTGTAGTATGCTTCGCAGCGAGTGCCGGAAACATTTCCCATTCTTATCTCGGTCGCGCCGGAAGATGCGGGCAGGCGTCTGGACCAATTTCTCACGACACAACTGGAGGGCGTGAGCCGCGCCCGGGTACAGGAATTGATTGCTGAAGGCAAAGTGTTGGTGAACGACGCTGCGGCAAAAGCTTCCTTCAAACTGCGGGGAGGCGAGCACGTTACCGTCATGGGCAATGCGCAGCGCCCGCCACTCAAGGCCTTGCCGGAAGATATTCCGCTTGACATTGTTTATGAAGATGACGACCTCGCGGTGATCAACAAGCCTGCGGGGATGATGGTACACGCTGGCGCTGGGGCCACCGAGGACGCTCGCAATCGTGGAACTCTGGTGAATGCGTTGCTCCATCATATGCGGAGTTTATCTGGCGTGGGTGGGGACTTGCGGCCAGGCATTGTTCATCGTCTTGATAAAGAGACCAGCGGATTGATCGCGGTTGCTAAAAACGATGAAACGCATCGCAAGCTCAGCGCCCAATTTGCCGCTCGCGAAGTAAAAAAGAAATATGTAGCGCTCGTTCATGGTTGGGTAAAGAAAGATTGCGGCACGATTACCCAAAGCATCAGCAGGGATCGCATCCGCCGTATGCGCATGACCACGCGGCTCGAAGGCGGACGCACCGCCGTCACGCATTACAGCGTCACGCGCCGTCTGGATAGCAAGTTTGGAAAATTCACTTTGCTCGATGTGAAAATCGATACCGGACGCACTCACCAGATTCGTGTGCACATGGCAGCACTGGGACATCCAGTCGTAGGCGATACGATGTATGGTGCGCCGAAACAAGCTCGCGGACCCTCGGCTGCGATCAGCCTGGCACGAAATTTTCTACACTCCGCGCAGTTGGAATTCGCCCATCCCCGCACCGCGAAGACGGTTGCCTTGCGCAGCGAATTACCAGAAGAGTTGCGAGAGTTCCTTAAGAAGATAGAGAAATAAAAAGTGAAGAATTGGGAAGCGAGGGATCAGCCAGCCGGCGATTCCTTAAAAGGTTTGACCTTGAGCCAATCCTCAGACAAGCGCAGTCTTACCGGACCAAGAATCTCTAGGCCACAACCGCCGCAAAAACAACGATCCCGGCCAGATAGGCCCAACCCCGGCCTTTTTGGAACCTTTCATGGCTTAACTTTTCGCGGCTTATCATCGAAGCAGCCTCCAAAGGCATTGTACGACGGTACACCCCGCGCCCGAACTCCGCTGCCCAAAGTGGGGGTTGCGGATATAATAGGAGTCAAATTGGGGTGCATCGTTACGAGACACATTTTCCCAACAGCTTCCACAGCGGCGTGCGCGGCCATTTTCCTGCTTCTGACTGTTGAGCCCCGGTTCGGGATAGCGCAGGCATCGCCCGCACCATCCTCCGCGTCTTCTCCTCAAAGCTCGCCCGCGCCAGACGGCATAGATCAAGCTCCGCAAAAGCTAGCTGAGCAGAATCCCTCCGGTGCTGGTGCCGAGAGCGCAGAAATTCCTAAAATTCGTGTTGGCACCAATGAAGTGAATGTAGTGTTCACGGTGACCGACAAGCACGGCAAGCGTGTTACCGATCTGAAGCAGGCCGACTTCCGCATTGTGGATGATAGCAAGCCCGTGACCGAAATTCGCAGCTTCCACGCGGAAACGAACCTGCCGCTGCAAGTGGGCCTGTTGATCGACGCCAGCGCCTCGGTGCGCGACCGCTTCAAGTTCGAGCAGGAATCGGCGATTGAATTCCTGAATCAAACCATTCGCAAGCGTTATGACCAGGCTTTCATCGTAGGTTTTGATGTCACACCGGAGCTTACGCAGGATTTCACCGACGACACCGAGAAGTTGGGGCATGGAGTCCGCGAACTGCGTCCCGGCGGCGGCACCGCGATGTACGACGCGCTCTATTATGCCTGCCGCGATAAGCTACTCAAACAGCCGCACGGCGGGCCGACCCGGCGCGCGATTATTCTGTTGAGCGATGGCGAAGACAATCAGAGCCATGTAACCCGCGAAGAAGCCATCGAAATGGCGCAGCGCGCGGACGCTATCATCTACACCATCAGCACCAACGTCAGCGGCACCAAGGGGGCGGGGGATAAAGTGCTCGAGCGCATCGCCGATGCCACTGGCGGGCGCGCCTTTTTCCCGTTCCAGATTCGCGACGTGACCAACGCCTTCGCCGAGATTCAAGAGGAGTTGCGCAGCCAGTACGACGTTTCCTACAAGCCCATAGACTTCAAGTCCGACGGGCATTTCCGCACGATCGAGATTGTGGCTAATGACCGCAAGAATTTCCGGGTGAGAGCACGCCGCGGATACTATGCACCGGTGGCGCAGTAGAAGCGCATCAGCTTCTGGCCTCCAGATCGAATCAAGGTGTTCACTCTTCACGGTCTACTTTGATGCCAGGATATTCTGGAACACCACTTCTCCAAAAATTGGGAATCAAGCCGGGATTTCACGTGCAGTTGGTGAACGTCCCGGATGAGGTTCGCGCCGAACTGTCAGGCGCATTGGCAGAATGCAGCATAGACCAGCGTAAATCGTCGCTCGACAAGTCACCGCTGAATTTTGTCATGTTGTTCACACGTTCGCGCCTGGAGTTACGCAGGGAATTTCGCCGCATGACCAAGCAACTCGCTCCGGCCGGGATGTTCTGGGTGAGCTGGCCGAAAAAGAGTTCTGGAGTCGCCACCGACGTAGACGAAAATGCAGTGCGCGAGGTTGGTTTAGCTGCGGGTCTGGTGGATGTAAAAGTTTGCGCTGTCACCGACGTGTGGTCGGGACTGAAGTTCGTGCGGCGTCTCCAGGATCGGAAGAATTAAACATCGTAGGAAACAAAAAATAGCGAGTGAATAAGGCAGCGAAAGCAAATAAAAAAGGCTGCCCTCGATAGAGGGAAGCCTTGAGAAACTCGAGCCGAAGTTGCCGGCGATGGAGCCGGTTAGCCTGACCGACAGCAACTTCGATTCGAACTTTAAGCCGTTCTCGCACCCATAACCAAATGGGCCACAAACGAAATCACTGCAAACAGCAACAGTAGATGAATCAGTCCGCTGGCTACGTGGAACATCAGAAAGCCACCGGCCCACAGAATGAGCAACAGTAGAGCAATCACTAAAAATGGTCCGAATCGCATCCATGCCTCCAAAGACGTTGGCTTTCTCAGTTCGACCCAGCAGCGGAAGAACTCTTCATCGTTATACGATGACGCCGCGCCCCGCAGTATAGGCAAAACGCTGTAAATTGATAAGGCGGTCGTAGTATTCAGCGCCGAAAACATAAGGAGCCGGCATGGTGCGAGTCGGATTAATCGGATTTGGCATGGCGGGCCAGGCGTTTCACGCGCCCGTAATATGCGGTGTAGCAGGGATGGAGCTTGCTTGCATTCTGGAGCGCAGGGGAACGCGCGCCCAGGAAGAATATCCAGGCATCCGCGTCGCGCGTACTTTGGACGAATTGCTGAGCGATAAACAAATTCAGCTGTGCGTGATCGCAACTCCCAATGATTCGCACTTCGATCTGGCGCGTGCCTGTCTGCTGGCCGATCGGGATGTGGTGGTGGATAAGCCTTTCGCACCGACCCTGCGCGAGTCCCAAGAGCTGGTGCGACTGGCGGCCGAGCGGGGAAGATTGATTACCGTCTATCAAGATCGCCGATGGGATGGTGATTTTGGCACGATAAAAAAACTCGTGCAGTCAGGGCGGTTAGGCACCATCGTCGAATATGAATGCCGTTACGACCGTTTTCGACCGGAACCGAAACCGAATGCGTGGCGTGAAAAAGCCGATCAGCCCGGCGCCGGCGTTTTGTTTGATCTTGGCCCGCACGTCATCGATCAGGCGCTCGTATTGTTTGGCGAGCCGAAGTCAATCACCGCCTCCGCCTTTTGCGAGCGCGCGACTTCGCAGGTGGACGATTCCTTCGATGTTTGCATGGAATATCCTCAGCTCCGCGCGATGGGCCGCGCCCGTATCATCGCCTACGCGCCTGGGCCGCATTTCCTGATTCACGGCTCCAACGGATCATTTGTGAAGTACGGAATGGATCCGCAGGAAGCGCGCCTGCGTTCCGATGATTATCCGCAAGGCACCGACTGGGGTGCGAACTGGGGTGTTGAACCGGAAGAGTTCTGGGGAACGCTGAGCCTTGCGGGCGAACCGCCGGTGAAGCTAAAAACGGATCGCGGCGACTACCGCGGCTTCTACGCCAATGTGCGCGATGCCATCGAGAAAAAATTGCCTCTGGATGTAACGCCCGAGCAAGCATTGCGCACCATGCGAGCGGTAATCCTGGCGCACAAGAGCAGCCGTGAGAAGCGGACTGTCTCCTGGGAAGAACCGGCCGAGTGATTTCAGGTTAAGCGCTAGCCAAATTGTGTCGGCGCCGCTTCCTGAAGATTTTCGGCTTCGGAGGAGCTTACTGAAGGAACTGTTTGAAGTGTTGAGCTGACAACTTCGAATGTCTTAACGTAAGGACAACCATCTAAAAGTCCTTCCAGAATTTCCAGCACTTCTGGATAGCCGCTTGCATTGTAAGCCTCCGCATTCGCAGGCTGATCCCAAAAGCTGATGGTTGCAACTTCGTTTCCATGTGGGACAACGAGAATAATTAAATCCAGAAATCCCTTTTGCTTTCGCAGCCAAGGAAGCACGTCTGACTCCATGAGCTTTGCGAATTCCGAAACTGAGTTCGGCTTCAGGAGAGCAGAAACCTTGCGGGCAAACATATCCACCTCACCGGTCGTGGGCTTGCTCGCTTGCGACGAATCACACCGCACGACCCCGTCCTATCAAGTAGTGCATTTCAGTGCGGAATCGTTACATTTCGGTCGAAAGCAATCGGAGTTCGGTCTCCAGCGCTGGCCAGCGCCCTGGATCAGAACAAACGCCAGACCTCGGCATTCAAGAGGGCAAGGTCCGCATCCGGCGAGGGTAGCCAGCGGGCCTTGCGGGTTGCGGGACGAATGCTGTTGTCGCGTGCATGGCTTTTTGCAGCGCAGTCTGGAATTTCAACATTTCATCCTGCGTGCCCACGGTAATGCGAACCCAGGCCGGCATGATCGGCCAGATGCGGCCAATGTACACATTCTGCTTGGCCATCGCGTCGATTACTTCTTTGCCGGGACGTTTCGTATCCAGCAAGAAGCAGTTCGATTCCGACGGGATATACGCGTAGCCATTGCTGTCGAGCCACTGAAACGTCGCCTGGCGCACGTTGGCGTTAATGCGCTTGCGTTCCGGAACAAGGTTCGGATCTTTCAAACTTGCCGAAGCGGCGGCAACGGCGGTGACGGGCATAAAGTTCCAACCGGCGCGGGCCATCAGTTTCTCCAGCAAGTCGGGACGCGCGATAGCGAGTCCGCAGCGCAAGCCGGCCATGCCATACGTTTTTGAAAAAGTGCGGAGCACAATCACGTCTTTTCCTGCCTTGACGAAATCAAGCGTCGAAGGTGCATCGCAGAAATGGATATAAGCCTCGTCGACCATCACGACCGATCCCTGGGGCTTGTTTTCGACGAGGTATTCAATCTCGGAGTGCGGAGTGAGCGTGCCGGTCGGATTGTTGGGATTGCAAATATAAAACAAGCCGGCGTCTGGTGCGGCGGCAATCATGCCCTTCACGTCGTGCGCGTAAGTCTTCGTGAGCGGAACTTTCACCACGCGGGACTCGGCGGCCGCTGCCGCGAACATGCCGGCTTCGTAACCGGGATCCGCCGTCACATAGGTCCGTTGCGGCGAAGTAAAAGCAATCACTCCAAAGTGGAGCGCTGGAGTAGATCCGGGAAAAACACGAACCCAATCAGGATTAAGACCTTGCTGCTGAGCAAACAGGTGGAGGAGGTCGTCGGTGAGATTGTCGAGGTAGCGTCCGCCCAGAGGGATGATGTTCGAAATCGCTTCACGCGCAGACGGCCCGGGCCCGAGTGGATTCTCGTTGGAGTCGATCATCACGGCGTCCTTGGAGAATGCCGCTCTAGGGCGGCGGGCCGCCGCCGCCAGCATGGGCTCAGTGACGATTTGAAATGCCGCTGCGGCGGCGGAAAGCTGTAGAAAAGAACGGCGGGAAAAAGGCGAGGCGCTATCTGAAGGCATGGCGAACCTCCGGTTCATCCAGCGTGAACAGGCTAAATGTTTTCCGGCGAAAGCGAAAGAGGAACCTTCACCCTCATTGCGGCACCGGCTCGCGCGCGGTCGCGTAGTATCCAGCGCGGGTTTGAATTTTGTAACCCTGCTTGTTCTTGATTTCCAGTTTGCGGTAGGTGCCGTCGAGTTTGGTGTTGGTCGATGTGTACCCAAGATTGTACTGGCTGCGCAGCTCGGCGGCGATCTGGTCGAAGGCTTCTTTCAGTTTGTCGAATTTGTTTCCCACGTTGATCATGCGGCCGCCGGTGGCCTCAGTGAGTTTTTCCATTTCACTCGCACCGGAGTATCCCACGCCGAAACCGCCGTAGAAGCCACGATCCGCGCAGAGCAGCACGTACGCGATGGCATCTGCTTTCTGAGCGGCTTCAATGGCATCCTTAATTTTCAGCTTGCTGCCTTCATCCTCGCCATCGGTAAGCAGGATCATTGCCTTGCGTCCAACTTCTTTGGCCAGCATGTCGTGTGCGGAAAGATAAACCGCATCGTAGAGTACCGTACCGGGGGCGTTATGAACGGGGACCGGGCCTTGACCGAGGCCGGGTATTCCGCTGCCGCCACTTACGACTCCGCTCTGGATTCGTACTTTATTCAGCGCCGCTTGCAAACGGTGAACGTCGCGGGTGTAATCCTGCACGAGTTCTGATTCCACATTGAAGTCGATTACGAAAGCTTCGTCCTTGTCGGTGAGGATCTGGCGAAGGAATGCGCCGCCCACTTCTTTCTCCATGTCGAGGACTCTGGCCTGGCTGCCAGAGGAATCGATGAGGATGCCCAAGGTGAGTGGCAGGTTCGATTCGGAGGCAAAGTACTTGATGGTTTGCGGCTTGCCGTCTTCAGAAACCTGGAAATCATCTTTGGTCTGATTGGGAATCAGCATGCCGTGCTTGTCCTTGACGTTGAAAAACACTCCTACCACGTTGACATTGACCTTCAACGTCTCGTCGGACTTCTCGGGAGCCTGTTGGGCATCGCTGGAATTCGCAGGTGTCGAATTCGAACTCTGGGCCACAACTGCACCCGGCACAGTCAGGAAAAATACCAGGGCTGAAGCCAAGCTAGGCAAAAATCTTTGGTAAGCGGATAATCTGGACATGGAATAATCTCTCTTGGGGCTTTTTGTTAGTCTAGTCCTGAACGTTAGATGCACCAAGTGGGCGGCTTCAGGCATCCCAAGATCGAGCGGGATGGTTTTATTTTCAGCGTGACAATTCTTGGGAGACTGGGAAGGTGAGTGTGAGCGATAAGACGCCAGCTCGTATCGGAAGCGTTGCAGTGCCGTCGATTTGGGTGACCAGTCTTTTGGTCGTCGCTTGTCTTGCCCTTTGCTTCGGCCCGGATTCTTTGGAAGCGTCGGCACACGCCGCCGAGACCCAAGCGCCGCAATCTACTCAGCAACCCCAGGCTCAGCAACCCCAGCCGTCACAGGGCCAATCGGCTCCGAGTTCCGATATTCCGGATGCGCCAACGGTTCAGCCTTCGGCCACTCCGGCAGAGCCTCCGCCTCCGCCCAAGCCGGAGAAGAAACAGCCCAATGCGGACCGGAATCCCTGGACGAATCAGCCCAACACCCCTCCGGCCAATGCTGGCCCTGCAACGCAAGACGAAAACTCGACAGCTCCGCCTATCCCTCCGGTCCAGACCCTCCCGCCGGGCACCCCGGTAAAGACCTCGAATGCCCAGAAGGAGCTCTACACCCTCAGAATCAACCCCACTTTTGTGCAATTTCCAGTCACGGTGAGGGACGGTGAAGGGCGGAGAGTGGATGGCCTTCTGCCCACCGATTTCATCGTCAAGGAGAATGGGATTGTGCAGAAGCTTAGCTATTTCACCCAGGATCCGTTTGCTCTTTCCGTCGCGATTGTAATGGACCTGGGAATGTCGGATTCAACGGTGCAGAAGGTGAACCAGACCTTCCCCGCGCTGATCGCCGCATTCGCACCCTATGACGAAGTTGCCCTTTATACGTTCAGCAGCACCGTGAGCGAGGTCAGCGACTTTACCGCCCCCACGCAAAAGCTGACAGCCGTCTTCAACCAGATCAAGACCGAACGAGGAAGCAATAATGGACCGGCTGTGCTGAGCGGTCCGCTTGCACCGAACGGTCCCATCATTAACGGAATACCCGTGGGCAGCCCGACGGAGCCTGTGTACACGCCTCCGAAGCAATCCCGCGTGCTCAACGACGCCATTCTGGAAGCTGCGCTCGACCTGAGCAAACGCGATCGTTTCCGGCGCAAGATCATTTTTGTGATCAGCGATGGCCGTGAATTTGGCAGCCAGGCAAGTTATCGTGATGTTCTAAAGTTATTGTTATCCAAGGAGATCCAGGTTAAAGCTGTGGCCGTCGGAAGCGCCGCGCTTCCGGTATATGACAAAGTGGAGCGGCTACATCTGCCACGCCAGGGCTACGACGATATTCTGCCGAAATATGTTGCTGCCACCGGTGGTCTTCCAGTCTATCGCGAGCTTTCTCTGAGCGCGATTCAAGATACCTACGCGCAAGCCATGAGTGATGCCCGTAACCAGTACACTCTGGGCTACACACCAGCGCGCCCGAAGACGCCCACCACTTCCGCCTACCGCAATATTGAAGTGTTGGTCGATCGTCCGCATTTGAAGATTTATGCGAAAGATGGATACTATCCAGCGGTTGCAACGCGTTAGGAGTTAGACGATTGTTGATTGCTGATTGCTGATTGAAGAGTTTTCAGGGCGCTTCGATTGGAGTGGGCCACCGGTCGCAATCTGCAATCAGGAAATCAACAATCAACAATTCCATCCCGATTCGCAGTTTCTTGGCCACTTTTGGCGAGGGGTCACCTGAGTAACCTGCGTTCCGTCCCCCGCGTGTGATATAAAAGCCCCGAGCCCCCAAAGGGATATTTTTGCGCGCGGAAAGGTGTGCCGTCCGCGCTTTTAGAGGAAAGCCTTGAGTTTCATCAACTTCGCAGCCCGCGAGATCAACTGCAAAATCGTGTATTACGGTGCCGGATTGGGCGGCAAAACCACGAACTTGCAAGTGATCTACCAGAAAACCGCGGAACAGCAGAAGGGCAAGATGATCTCGCTCGCCACCGAAACCGAGCGTACTCTTTTCTTCGATTTTCTGCCGCTTGATCTCGGCTCGGTCCGCGGCTTCAAGACCCGCATCCATCTCTACACCGTACCCGGACAGGTCTTCTACGACGCCAGCCGCAAGCTGATTCTGCGCGGCGTGGATGGCATCGTCTTCGTCGCCGACTCGCAGGAGCAGCGCATGGATGCCAATGTGGAGGCGCTCGACAACCTGATGTCGAATCTGAAAGAACACGGCTACGACTTCAACAAAATTCCTTACGTGCTGCAGCTCAACAAACGCGACCTGCCAAATATTCTATCTACGGAAGTTCTCGGCAAAGAACTCCGCAAAAAGAACGAAGCGGTAATCGAAGCCGTCGCCTTCCAGGGCACCGGAGTTTTCGAGACTTTGAAGGAAATCGCCAAGCAGGTGCTGACGGAATTGAAGGCCGGCGGGTAGGGCAGCCTATCCCTTCATCGACCTGCCGCTGCCGCTAATGCCCATTCGTCATGTTCTATTTTCGCGACAGTTCTGGGCGGTTTCTTCGGAGCTTTTGTGCGTCGCATAGATAGAGCTTTGTCCAGCGCTTCTTTCAGAGCATCCAGCAAAACAGGGTCTTTTGAGGAGAACGCATAATAAATGCGTATGTAAAAATCTGTCTTCGGACCAACCACCTGCTTGCCATTCTCAACGCGGGAAAGTGTTTCAGGCTGCAGCTTGACCGATACAGCAAAGTCGGCCGCTTTCTGACCGAGGCGTTTCCGCAAAAACTTGATCTCGGCGCCTGTCAATGCTTGATTCTTCATTACAGTATGACGAGCAATAAGAGACATCAATTGTTTAATGGCCGGAATTTCGACGGACTTCTCACCGCACTCACATTCAAAATGACGTATTCCCACCAGGTAAACATTCGGGAGTCCGCATTCTAAAAAATGATAGGGCTTGTCATCAGTGGCAAGAAATTCCTGCCGCGAAGTTGAGGAGCATTCGTGAATTAATTCTGTCGCCATCGTGTAACCGTAGTGAACTCGCGTCGCCATGAATCGACAGCTATGACAATTGTAATTGGGTCTCCATCAACAGTCCCCGTGGCGATATAATATTTCCATTGCCAGAATTCGCGATTGAACTGAGGTTGTCGCTCGAATCGCCACTCGCTTTCCAATCCGTGAATAACGTCATCCGTTTCGATGCCGCGATCCATATGACCGTACAGCGCATGATAGGTTTCTAGCGTCTCCGCATAGGTAGCGGCATTAATCGCATCAAGAACCAGTTTCCTAAGCTCTTGCTCCGTAAGGGGATTGGGGACAATCCCGTGCTCTTGGACCATGCTAACCTCAACTTGACATTATGTCAAGTCGTCTCTGGCAGTAGCAGCTCTGTATCCTGGCAGGTTTAGAATAACAATTATGTCAAGCGAATAGCTGTCCGAGTATGTGCGATCGGAAGCGCGACAATCTACCGCTCACAAGAACTCAGCAGCAGTAGCAACCCTCATGAAAGGCATCTAGAAGCTGCCCAGTGCAGCATCCAACGACGTATGACTCTGGTTTAATGAAGCTCTTTCAGAAAAAGAAAATTACGTCTCCTGCGGCCGTTAGCTGGCTCTTCTTCGTGCCGTTCTGGTAAACCGGATTATCGTAGGAGTGCTCGTAGCGAACTTCCGGGCGAAACAGAACCGTGGTTCCGATCCAGTGTCCCCAGCCGAACAGGTGCTCCGTGTAACGCGACTTGGTTCCAGTGCGCTGGCCGACGATGTCGTCGAAGTATTCATTGCGAATCGAGATGTAATTGTGCGGGCCAAACTGCCGCTCCACGTAATTCACAATCGCCCACTCCGGGGCATAGCAAGTAAAAGCGCTGGGATTGCTGCACACGGCTCCGTTGTCGTTGGTTTCCGGCTGAATGGGATCGACCGGAGGCAAGTTCGAACCCGGCGGTGGACTGTAGGCTACGTTCGGGACCTGCTTCATCCACTGGTACCAGCCCTCCGTGTCGGTATGCCAATTCTGGTCGATCTTGTGGTACCAGGTGAGGTAGTAAGCCTGCAGGTTGTTGTAGGCATATTGGCCGCTATCTTTCCCCAGATTGGTCGAGTTGTCGCAAAGGTAGAGAGAGTCCTGGCCGGTGCGCCAGGAATACTGCACGCACCAATTGAGCGTAAGCCGGGAATCCTTCAGGTTCCAGGGCGCCGTGTCGCAGCCGGGCGACAGGCCGACCTGAGTCGTCCAATGCGAGTTGATCTTGGTGGTGGCGTTAATCCCGGTCTGGGTGTAGCAGTCAAACGTATAGAGCAAGGAATGGCTGTAGGTGTAGTTGTTGGGCGCCAGTTGCGCTTCAATGTCGGGCAGCGAGATGTAGCGTCCGATGCGAACGTCGGTGCCCTCGCCGATGTGGGGGAGATACAGGTCCAGATATAACTGGACCGGGTCGAAGCCATATTCCTTGCCGGGAGGATGCCCCAGCAGTTGCTGGCTGAAGAAGCCCTTGGACGTGGTGAACCGGTAGTCGAGCCCCCACAGGCCGGAAAGACGGAATCCCCAGTCGAAATGGTCGGTTTGCACCGTGTCCGGCTGGCGCTCGATGTAGAGCACTTCCTGATCGGGCTCGATGGCGTTGGGCACTTCGTCGTAAGCCGTGGGAAAGTTATCGTACTTACCCGCCGACGAATTTACTCCGCCTTTGGAACTGCTGAAATTTCCGCCGAAATTCAGCCAGCCGTAAATCTGAATCTTGCTCTTCTTCCAGGCCTCGCCGTGCGGCCCTTCCCAGAGCGCCGTCATCAGAGGACCCGCCTGGGTCCAGGGCTGGCCAATCGGCACCGTGCCGCCGACCGGCCAGGTGGAAAAAGGAAAGGGCGGTCCGTTCACCGGCGCGGCATCGCCGCGAAACGCCGGAGCGGGCGCGGGCGTACCGGCCGGCTTCCAGTCGTCGGCGTAGGCTTTGAAAAACCGGTGGAAGAAGCCGGATTGATCCGATGCGAGGTTGAGCCCCGACGAGGGACTCGGCGTATTGGGCGCGGTCTGCGGCTGCTCAGAACTCGCACCCGCCACTGCTTCACCGCCGTTTTCGGACGCAACCTGCGTGGTCTGCGTTGGACTCACGGAGGCGATGGGAGAGCTGTCCGAAGACTTTCCGGACGGCGATTCGTCGGACGGCGATTGTCCGTAAGCCGCTGGGCGGGAAAACGGAACCGTGATGTGCAGGAAACACAGCAGTGCCAGAGAAAGGATCGCCTTGGATGAAATCAAGTGACTTTTAACCCCTCGAATGACTTGGAAGTCCGCAAGGAAGAATTTTAACTGGCGCGGCATAAGGAAGGTGTAAAGTCACCATCAGTTCCAGGCGAGCTACGTTTACAACACGCCGGATTTGCGCGGTTTGTGGCGCGCTTTTGGATTGGACGGTCTCAGGGACTTTCTTTGCACGCACCGGCCTTCCTTTCACGGTCATAGATTCGGGTAGCACGGGAGTGCTGAATGGCTACAATTATGGGCCGGCGCTCGGTCAGGACTTGTTTGCCAATTCCTCTGTCGGGCCGCTCTCATGCAGTTCCTCGACGGCGACCACGCCGTGCTTGACTTCATCTGAGTTCAGCTCGGCGATCGGCCCTGGCGGGGTTGCAAGTTTCGGAAACCAGCGCCGCAATCAAGTCTACGGTCCCAGGTATTTCGACACGGACTTGACCCTGATGGAGACTATTCCTATTCCGCACTGGGAAGGCGCGAAATTCCAGTTCGGAGCGCAGGCCTTCAACGCCCTCAACCATCCTAACTTCGACCAGCCGGTGGGCGACATTGCGAACCCGCAGTTCGGGTCGATTGTAAGAACCGTGGCCACTCCAACCAGCATTTTTGGCTCTTTCCTCGGCGCAGACGCTTCTCCTCGCGCTCTGCAAATCAAGGGCGAGATCACGTTCTAGTCCTGCTGTCCTACTGTATTGCTCGCGGTCCGGCTCCGACCGGGCCGCTTTTTTGTCGAAGGTCAAGTACTGGATCGTTACTTCAGTACCGCCCCCTTCATGCCATTTCTCTCGACACCATTGCTGCGTAAGATCAATCTGCCCGAATCTATCGAGCACCATGCCTAAGAGTAGGTCTTAAGACTAGAAAGCGTAGATCAATGATTACGAAGGCCCCAGAGAATGTGACTAGACGAGATTCGGATCGGCATATCATCTTCAGGCCCGAACCGCGCCATTATCACCCCATCAAGCCAGTAGCTGTTCCGGAAGGTGGAGCCACAATATTTTTCGTGCTGGCTGCCCTAACGGCGATGGGATGGGCAGTATGCAAACGCTACGGAGCGCGAGTCAATCAGCGCGCAGTCGCGCGGGGATGATCGCTCAGCGATAACCATTAGAAATCTCCAAAGGTCGCTCCCGTTAGTGATCTGGTTGCCTGCCGGCACGCGGGATAGAGTCCGGCCAAGGACTCTCCCTTTGAGTGTCCTCTTGAACGCTTTTCAAGAGGTGATGGATGTTTATCCCCCTGCCCGGTGCGCCGCGTAAGAGGTGTGCACGTCAAGCTATTTTGCTCCATTGCGCGGCCCTGATCGCCGTCCTGACCTGGCTTCTCATACTCAGCGCTTGTTCGGGATTTTCTGTTCCTGCTGCCAGCGGCAGCACTCCGCCACCGGCTACCAACTCAACCGCCGCACTCACGATTTCGAATACACTTCCTTCGGGCACCGTCGGTGCGGCGTATGGTGCTGCGCTTAACGTAAGCGGCGGGACTGCGCCCTACGTCTTTTCGCTCGCCTCCGGACAACTGCCCACCAGCGTGGTGCTCAACACAAACAAGGGAACATTCTCCGGAACACCGAGCACCGCCGGAGCTTTCGGTTTTGCTATTTCAGTTACGGATTCGAAGGGCGTATCAAAACAACAACCCCTGCAAATTACGGTCGCCAACACTCCGGTTTCAAATCCTGGAAACAGCTTCTCTAACCTGCAGCAAAGCGCTGGCTGGGGAGAATACGGGCAGGGTCCGCCAAGCTTCATCGATTGCTCGCCCTCGCCTTGTGACGGTATCACCTACGCTATGACCCAGGGAATCAAGTCTCCGTCCATGAGTGGATCGGCGACGGAATATGACCTGGGTGGAACCGCTGTTTATTCCGACGCACTGTTTAACAATCACCTGATCGGCGCATTCTCTTCGCAGGGTATGCCTGACACCAGTCAGACTTTGGTTCCCACCTATCACGACTTTACGTACGACGTGTATTTCTACGGAACTAATCTTGAACTCTCGCAGGCCGTCGAGTTCGATATCAACCAGTTCTTCGATAATCTAGGTTTCATCTGGGGCCACGAATGCCGCATCGCCGGCGGCCATGAGTGGGATGTCTGGAACAACGTTACCGCCCACTGGATTCCAACAGGCATCCCTTGTTATCCGCTCGATAATTCCTGGAACCACTTGACCATTAAGGTGCAACGGACTTCCAGTAATCAGCTGCTCTACCAGTCGATAACCTTGAATGGCGTAACCAATACCCTCAACCAGTATTACTACCCCGGTTCAGCGGTGGATTGGTATGGAGTAACGATCAACTATCAGATGGATGGAAACTACCAACAGGCGCCCTACACCGTCTATCTCGACAATCTTACTTTCACTTACGAGTGATATCTTTTCTCCGGCAGGAATCGGAAATAAAAAAGCGCCGGAAGATTTTCCGGCGCTAAGAGGCTCGCGAGATGCGGTCAAGCGAGTTTGTAAAGTTCAAATAGGTTATTTGCTCTCCGCAATCGGGCTTGCGCCCAAGTCGCGGCGGCCATTTACGGCGGTACGTGCCGCGCGCGCGGCGGGCATGTTAGCGGCGGCGGCTCCGTAACGCTCCAGCAGCACAGGAGCCATTGTGTTCTCCGCTTCCTTCACGAAGATCATCTGCGCCTCCGCCGCCATATCCACGCGGACAAAATCTCCAAGCTTGACCTGACCGGTTGCAACCAGGTTGGCCAGCGGGAATACCAGATGGCGTTCGATTGCCCGCTTCAGATGACGCGCCCCATAACGCGGATCAGTTCCTTCTTTGAGCAAGAATTGTTTTACGCCTGCGGTGCAATTGAAAACAAACTGGTTCGCTCCCGCAGCCATTAAAACGCGCTGTTGCACCATGCCGAGTTCGATCTCCAGAATCTGAGCCAGATGCTCGTCGCGCAGCGTCTTGAAGACGACAGTTTTGTCGATGCGGTTCATGAACTCCGGCGTAAATTTCCGCCGCGCCGCTTCCACCGCGGTGCGCTGAATCTTATCGTCGAAATTGTTGTCGACTTCCACTACTTTGGGTGCAAACCCAAAGCCGCCGTCGACCAGATTCGTCATCTCGCTGGCACCCAGGTTCGAGGTCAGGATGATGATGCATTGCGATAGGTCAACCCGGCGATTGTCGCCCAGCGTGAGCGTCGCCTTGTCCAGAATCCCCAGCAACAACTGCCAGAGGGAGTCCGAAGCTTTTTCGATTTCGTCAAACAATAAAATTGAGAGCTTTAATTTCTCAGTAAACCACTGGTTCAAGGCTTCCTGTGTCAGTAGCGGATGAGTCTCCCGATGTCCTAAATATCCCGGAGGCGAACCAATCAGTTTCGCAATCTCGTGCGAATGTTGAAACTCGGCGCAGTCGATCTTGATGCAGGCTCGCGAATCGCCGAACAGGGCTTCGGCCATGGCTTCTACCACGCGAGTCTTTCCTGAGCCCGTCGGCCCCAGAAAAAGCAGGTTGCCCACGGGACGTCCCGGCGCATTCAATCCCGCCAGAAACATCTGGTAAATCTCAGCTACCTTTTCTACGGCTTGGTCCTGGCCTACGATCTTGCGGCGCAGGGCGGCTTCAAATTCTCCAGCATCGTTGCTGCGGCGGTTGGGATCGAGCACGGTTGCGAGATTCGTTCTCATAATTGAATGATCCGGCTTGCACCGGGAATCAGGTTCCTTTTCCAGGCCGTATTCTCGGCCCTTTGCCTGCGTTGCCAAGGATTCTCCGGGCCTTACTTCGCGACTTCCCAACTGTTTAAGATGACAAAATTTGTCATTTGGAAACCGTCGCTCGCCAGCCCCGGTAGCGTGTCCCCGGTACTCCCAAATAAGCAAGCCGCTGGCCACGCTCAAGCGATCCCTTGTGGAAACAAAAACCCTCGATTGGCAGGAGTTACGGGGCCGGCCACGAGATTAGAACAGAGCGCGGTAAAAAGGGAAAGAGCCGCAACGGAAATAATTTGCGCACAGTGGAAGGGACAGGCCACAAGGTGCTACGCTGGGTTCCCCGCTTGTCCTCTGTGTTCAGGACTTGCGCCCTCACACTGAGCCAACGGGGAGATGACCGCTAGTAACTAGCGGCTCCATTGCCTGCGGGATAGCATCGCGGTCAGGCCGTTCTCGGAGGCTATTTTGCGTCGCTCGTCTATCCTTACTATCTCTGCGGTGTCGTGCGTTCTCTTTGCCCTGGCCGCAGTTCGGCTGAACTCCCACTCTTCTTCCGCGGAGGCGGCCCAATCCCCGGCTGCGCAATCGCCACAATCTGCGCATCTGGAACCGGTCAGCACAACTGTCCCCACCGTAAAACCGCCGGACATTTCCGCGCCGCAGCTCTCGTCGTCCCCTTCAACATTGCTCCACACCGCGAAGCGCGGAGACACGATTCCCGCTCTCGCCCGTCAATACGTAAAGAACACCTCGTACCTCACCTCATCCGAACTGGCGGACGCTATCCGCGAATCGAACGGAAATCGCTCGGGGAACATTCTCAAGGCCGGCGAGCAAATCACCATCCCCGGAATTCTGCCCGCGCCCATCATCGAGCAGACCATCCCTGTCGCCAAGGATTTTGAAGTCCGCGCCATCTACCTCACTAGCATCATGGCCGCCAGCGATCATGGGATCCGCATCATCCGCCACTGGCGCGAGGTCGGGGGCAACGCCGTGGTCTTCGACATTAAAGATTCCGATGGCAGCGTAAATATTCCGTTCGAACACCCGCTGCTCGGCAAGCACCAGGTCTATATTCACGACTTGCCAAAGTTCGTCCACTTTCTGCACTCTGAAAACATGCACGCCATCGCCCGCATCGCCATGTTCCGCGACGAACGCATGGTCGTCGAACATCCCGAACTCGCCGTACAGTCCAGGAAAACGAAGCAGCCCTGGCGGGAGAACGGCAAGCTAGTGTGGACCGATCCTTCTCAACCGAAAGTGCAGGATTTCGACATCGCCCTCGCCAAATTCGTAGCCCAATCCGGCGCGGATGAGATTCAATTCGACTACGTCCGCTTCCCCGCCGAAGGCGACCAGAAGGACGCCAGCTTCGTCTACCAGAGAGAACAAGACTCATGTGGCGACGGGCGCCTCGCCCGTCCCGCCGATGCGAAGCAAG
>JBAVQD010000109.1:0-11046 GCA_049693675.1 Candidatus Sulfotelmatobacter sp.
CGCAAAACAAAACGCCCCAGACTCGTTCGAGTCGTGGGACGTATGTTGATCAGCCCTCCCCCAAGTGCTGCTCAATCGGAAGCATAGGAGAAGGCCGGGACTTGGTAAATGGCACCCAAGTGCTATAGGCCCCCACTAGAGTGCTGTGATCAGCTATCCCTTGCCGATTCATGTGGTTGCAAGTCCAGGCTTGGGTTGTCCTTCAAAGTGCGCCTCGATTTCTTCTAATGTTTTGCCCTTGGTTTCGGGAAGGAAAAAGGCAGCCGTTATGAAGTAAATTACCGTGCAAGCCGCGAATCCCCAGAACATGACCGCATAGCCATACTTGCCCACGGTCGGCAGGAATACTGCGGCAATTCCGGTAGAAACTGCCTGGTTGATCAGCAGGGCAATGCTCATGCCGTTCGAACGAATACGAGTGGGCATCAGTTCCGACAGCGCCAACCACACACAAACTCCGGGTCCAATGGCATAGAAAGCCATGAACACAAAAAGGGTGAGGGCTACCCTCCAGCCGCTGCCTTGGCTGGGGAGTGGAGTGATCAGAGCATCGTCGATTTTCAGCGGAGCCGCGCGAGCGGCATCGAGATCGCCGAACGGATTGGAAAAGAACGCCACCACTTTGTTGGCGGGAACACAACTCTCGCGAGTGATTTCGATCGGAGTTGCTGCAGTATCGTCGGAACGCGCTGCTTTGGTGGAGGCGTGGAAATCGCCGTAAGAATAGATCACGACCAAAGAAGTGGGACGGTTGGCGATCGGCGACGCGGTATTTGTGTTTAGTAGCTTTTCTGCCAGCGTTTGGTCATACGTGAGGGTGATGGTCTGGTCGGGTTTGACCATTGATTGAACCGGGCCTCTGGAATCCACGCGCAAACGTTCCGTCTGGCGAAAGAGCAGTCCGGTACAAACCAGTGAAAGAATAATTCCGGCTGTTCCCACCGACAGCAGGAACTTCCGTCCCTTGCGATCGACCAGCATGACGCCGCCGATCGTGGTGAGGAAGTTGATGATTGTGAACAGCACGTAGCCCCAATGAGCCTGCACATCGGAGAGGCCGCTTTGCAAGAGGATATTGGTGTTATAGCCAATGATGGAGTTGACGCCTGTGGCCTGATTGCAGGCGAGGATGACGCAGGCCAGAACAAATGGGATCACATATTTCCGGCGCAGAAGAGATTCTTTAACTTTGGCTCCAGTGGCGGACTCGGCTCTCTCAGAAGCGGCGGCCTGTTCCATTTCCGCGAGTTCGATATCGGCCTGTTCGGTGCTGCGAGAACGAAGCAAAGCGGCATAGGCGGCGTCCCGCTTTCCACGCCGAAACAGCCAGCGCGGAGATTCGGCGACCATGAAGCTGCCGATCACAAACAAGATGCCGGGAGGTAGCGAAACCCAGAAGATACTGCGCCACGCCGTGTCTTTAAAAGCAAAGAGGCGAGCCGGATCGCCGAGTTTTGCGACTTCTTCGACCTGAATACTGAAGTAGATCCCAACCAGGGCCGCGATTACAATGCCGAGCGTCAGTAGCCATTGGAAGATACCCGTCCCTTTGCCGCGACTCGATGCGGCCAGGCATTCCGCCAGGTAGAGTGGCACGACCACGCCGATCAAGCCGGCACTGATGCCTTGCAATAGGCGGCCAAGGATCAATGGCTCGTACCCTTGCGAGAGCGCAATCACGGGAATGCTGGCAACGAAAAGTACTCCGCTGAGCGCCATCAAAAGCTTGCGGCCCATAAAGTCCGCGAGCAGGCCGGCAAATAGAGTGGAGATCACGCTGCCCAGAAGCACGGCTGCCACGATGTTCGAAAGCTGGCTTGCGTTCAACTTCGACGTGGCTTCCAGGTAAGGATAGGCGCTGGCGATGATGCCTACGTCGACTCCGTAGAGCAGGCCGCCCAATCCCGCTACCAGCAGGAGAAAGCGGTTATAGCCGGCTTTTTCGTTTTGCGACACGGTTAAGGTCCTTTGGCCGAATTGGAGAAGCCCGAGTTTATCCCTCGCAAGAGCGCTACGGCAAACGGAAGCCTATAATGGGAATATCATGACGACTCGCAATCTTGAATCTGCCTCCATGTCAGAAATGTGCGCTCACATCAAACATCTTGGCTATGCGGCATCCGGCCACATTCGACTTTACGGTGAAGAATTTGAAGTGATTTCCGACCCGTTTCCGGAAGATGACGGCATCGCGGTTCATGTCAAGACTAAGAGGAACTCGACCATTCGAGTGCTCCAGCTGCCTGCGACCGTGGTTCAAAGTGTGAGAGGACGAAGCACGAAAGCAGCGTGAAGCTTCAGGCCGGCGCTTCCGTCTTCTTGGGATGAGTAGCCAGTTGGCGCGACACGGTAATAAAGGCTTTGGCGGCGACCGAAAGGGTGCGGTCACGCCGGTAGGCAAGACCCAGTTCACGCCATAGTTCTGCGCCCTCCAATTCGACCAGCTTTACCCGTCCTGCCGCGACTTCATCACGCGCGAAAGATGCGCTGATCAACGAGATGCCCAGATCGGCGGCTACAAAGCTCTTGATCATGCCGATGCTGGGCAATTCCATTCTTACTTTGAGTTCGGAATTGTACTCGCGGAAAAGCTTGTCCAGCAGCCGGCGCGTGTGTCCGGTTTTGGGAAGGAGCAAAGGATATTTTACGACCTCGGCGATGTTGGCCGATTTCATCTTGGCCAGCGGGTTTCGCGGGCTAACCATCAGCATCAGGCGGTCGCGGAAAATGGGCTGCACCTTCAGGCTAGGCGACTGGATGGGCAAACTGAGCACGCCTACGTCGAGAGAGCCATTCTCCAACTTCTCGACGATTTTGTAGGTGAAATTGCGATAGATGCTGATTTGTACATCGGGATAGTGGCGGCAGTATTCGCCAAAAACCTCGGGCAAAACGTAAAGGCAAGTAGCCTCGTTGGCCCCGACCAGAAGCGTTCCGCGTGGCGTTTGGCCATGGTCGGCTACGGCTACGAGGGATTCATCCCGTAGGCTCTTGAGGCGTAAGGCGTACTCGTAGAAGATCTGGCCGGCCGGAGTCAGCTTGACAGTCTTGCCTGAGCGGTCGAGGAGCCGGTCGCCGTACTCTTGTTCCAGTTGGCGAATCTGGGCGCTGACCGCAGATTGTGAGCGGAAAACTTTCTCTCCGGCACGAGAGAAACTGCGTTGCCGGGCAACTTCCAGAAAGGTAATGAGCTGATCGAAGTCCATGCGTTGGTCGGAGAATTATATAGGACTTCGCGACTGTACGGTTAAACCCTACTCCTGTCATTGGCTAATCTCTACGCCGATACTCACGCTGACGAGGTCGGGTTTGATTTTCTGTGCGTTCTGGCACCGTACGCGCCGACGGGTTACTCTAAGGCATGTCCAGTTCCTGTCCCGAATGTGGCGCGCCAATGCCGGATAATACCTCGTCTTGCTCGGGCTGCGGCCAAGGGATGCCGCCAGTCGAGCACGTACAGGGCAACGTGGGTGCGTTGTCTCGCACCCTCGCTGGCGCGCTCGCCTATTGCACGATTATTCCTGCGATCGTCTTCCTTCTAGTCGAACCTTACAGCCGGGATCGCTTCCTTCGCTTTCATTCATTTCAATGCATCGGATTCTGGCTCGCCGCGTTAGTGGTTGGAGCAGTACTCCGGGCGGCGGCGTTTCTATTGTTTTTCGTTCCCCTGCTGGGTTATTTGGTGGTCCTGCTACTTTCCATGGTGACCAGCCTGGGTTTGTTCGCGATTTGGGTTGTGCTTGTCGTGAAAGCGCTGCAGGGAGAGATGTTCAAACTTCCGCTTGTGGGTGACTTTGCGGAACAGCACGCCGCCAGAAATTAGGGATGACAGGGGCCAAGTAATTGATTGCTTCTCCACATACTTTCTGGTATTTTGCCGCAACGTCGCTTGGGGTGGTTTAGGCGGCCGCAACTCAGTGAGGGAGGCAAATCCGATGGCGTTCTGCAATATGTGTGGTGCTCAGGTTGCCGATGGCGCGACCGTATGCGCGGCATGCAGCGGGCGGGCCGCAGTTCTTCCGGCTACCGCGGCTTCCGGACTTACCGACAATGTGGCGGGGATGCTGGCGTACGTGACCATCATCCCGGCCATCATTTTTCTCGTTGTGGAGCCCTACAACCGGAGCCGATTCATACGATTCCATTCCTTCCAGAGTATCTTTTTCTGCATCGCGCTGATTGTTTTGCAGGTCGGCCTTTCGATCCTGACATTTGTTCCCTTCATGGGCTTGATTACGATTCCACTGCACTTGCTCGTCGGTATAGGAGCCTTGGCGATTTGGATCGTTCTACTTATGAAGGCCAACCAGGGCCAGATGTACAAGCTCCCTTTTATCGGCGACCTCGCGGAAAAGCAGGCTGGATAGTTTTGACAGGCGGTAAAGAATGGCAGTCGTGCGTGTCGATCCCTGGCAAGTTCCGCTCGTGCCGATGTATGCGTGTGTTAGATAGTACAATCCTGCGGCCCTTGACTTTCCTTCTCTAAGCTGTCATTCCTATTAGCTTTTACTTCGTAGCTGCATTTCGGCGGGTTTGCGGCCGATGCGAGCCGCGAAAATTCGCGCCAAACTGGGGATTGGATTGAAAGTCAAAGTTTTCTACCACGACAAGTGTTTCGACGGAGCGTCGTCGGCGGCGCTGTTCTCCCGCTTTTATCGTGAGCGTGTCCGCAGTGATGTGGACTTTGAGTTTTCTGGCCTGCTGCATCGCGCAGGCTCGCTCTTCAACGAATCGGATTTCGACGGCGACGAGAATGCGATCGTTGATTTCAAATACTCCAGCTCGCCAAAGATTACCTGGTGGTTCGATCATCACGAGAGCGCGTTTCTGTCGCCTGCGGATGCGGCGCATTTCGAGCGCGACCAAAGTAACCGTAAGTTCTACGATCCCGCCTTCAAATCCTGTACCAGCTTTATTGCAATGATCGGAGAACAGCGTTTCGGATTCGATCCAGCGCCGCTTGCCGACCTGGTTCATTGGACGGACGTGATCGATGGCGCTCTCTATCCCGACGCCAGGACTGCGGTGGAAATGCAGGCACCCGCAATGAAGCTGACCATGGTCATCGAATCCGCGCCGGACCAGAAATTTGTTCCCAATCTGATTCCGTTGTTGGCCACCAAACCGCTGGCCGCCATTTTGGAGGAGCCATTCATCGCTCCGCTATTGCCGCCGCTCCTCAAGCGTCATGAAATCTCTATCGACATTTTGAAAGAGCGCGCCGAGTGCACGGACGGCACCATCTTTTTTGACATCACCGACCAGGAGCTTGAGGGTTACAACAAGTTTGTTCCCTACTATCTGCATCCGGAATCGATTTATAGCGTCGGGCTCAGCAAGAGCAGCTTCCGCGTGAAGGTGTCAGTAGGATCGAACCCCTGGGCGCCGCAGGAGCCGGTAGTCAATCTGGCGAAAATTTGTGAACGCTACGGCGGAGGCGGACACGCCCGCGTGGGCGCGATTTCCTTCAATGTGGATCAACATGCGGCGGCGATCAAGGCATCGCAGGAAATTGTGAATGAGTTGCGGGCCGCGGTGCGAGCGGGAAACCGGTAAGCTAAATCCGACCAGCAACCCGCCGCGCGAAAGAAGTAAGTTCACATACTTCCCCCGTTGCCCGCGCTGTTCTCCGTTACGGCAGCGGAATCCCACTCACCTGGCAGGTTGCGGCGCTTCCATCAGTCGAGTAGCGGATCTCTCCCGATTGTTCGGAGCAGAAAGCGCGACGCCCAAAACTGTTTCCTGCGGGAACCGCCGCTAAATGGAACGAGCCAGCGGGTGTTCCTTGGCATCCGGAGAGCGTGAAAATGTAGCCCTGTTTTTTCCCGCTAGCCAGGCCACTGGCGATCAACATTGCCTGATGTTCATTTGGCTCGCCTCCTCCGAAACCGTCCAGATCAGAAAGTGTGCAAGTGTAGCCAACGGAGGCATAGGTGCTCTTGTAGATTTTTTCCGCCGTCAGAATGCTTCGCATCGACGCGACTACCACCGAATCGCCGCCAAATGTAATCGTCGAAGGCGAGCCTTGGAGTTGTGTTTGCGTCATTGCGGCGGTCCGTGACTTCACGCTGTCTGTGATGCTTTTAAGAAAGTCGGGATCGGCAAGCGGAACGCGGACACTGAAAAGAATTTCGTTCAGTTTCCAGACGCCAGATTCCATTTTCATGCAGAACGTAATTCGAGGCAGGAATGGCGTGCGCTGCAGTTGCTTGTCCTTGTAGGTTCGAAAGGAGAGTTCGATGTTGTCGTCATCGCCTTGCAGAGAGTCGCTGTCCACGATGACTTCAACTCTTTGGCCGGTCTTAGGATCGTCGTTGGCCAACAGGACAGGTCCGGTTTCAAAGGTTTCGAGCTGATTCCCGGTCTTGTGGAATTGGCTGGCCAGCATTGAATACTGCTGTAAGGCCTTCAGTGCACCCGCATTATCGAGAGCGGTTAAAGTGACTGCGGGCAGATGTTTTACGAAGGTCCCCGAGCCATTCGTTGAGAACATTTCCATCAATGCCTGCCGCGCGGTTTGCGGCGTAGAGGTCTGAGGAACCTGTGCCGCGCAGGCGGCAAGCGAAAATATCAGCAACGTAGCAAACCTTCTCATCATAACTCCCTCAGCACTACGATCTTGCCATCAAGGGGAAATCCGCTCCAGTTACCGACGTAAGATAAAGAACGAGCAGCGCAGCCATGGTAATCTGAGGGAACTCCCAGCGCCGCGGCATGTCTTCGCCAGCAACGAAATCCGGTCTTCGTCCCGCGCAGCGGCGCCTCCTGAGGGCGGTTGCTTCCATCGAATTCATCAAGGGTATCTTTGTTTTGCTGATTGGCGTGAGCGCGATTCTGCTCGTGCACAAAGATGCATGGGTGATTGCGGAAAGCCTTTTGGCTTTGTTCCACATCAGCACAGACCGCCATTCCGCGCAGCTTTTTCTTGATTTTGCCGACGATATTACCGACGCGCGCTTGTGGGCCGCGGTGCGGCTGGCGTTTGTCTACTCCGCGTTGCGGTTTGTGGAAGCCTATGGACTGTGGAAAGTACGCACGTGGGCGGAATGGGTAGCGTTTGGATCGGGTACATTGTTAATCCCGCTTGAGATTCGCGAGCTCATGAGAGGCGTGACACTTCTGCGCTCGGTCGTGTTTATTGGCAACCTGGTGGTGATTGGCTACATGCTTTATCTTCTGCGCACCGGTCGGCCGGCGAGGAGAGCTGCGACGGGGGCCGAACCCGACGCCGGAATGAGGACTTAGGGATCGAATGAGGGGTAGATTCCTAAGGTTTGGAAGGACTGACAGGATCGTCAGTAGGTCGGCATACAAGACCCAGGCAAGTAATAACCGCCGCAGCGGCAACTCCTGCGCCCCACGCCAACCTGCTATCCAGGAAGGCTCCGTCGCTCGCACCCTGATTAGGGTTGACGACGGCTCCGCAGCGGTCGCGTCGAGTGGCCTGTTCACCCTCTCGCACAATCAGATCGGAGGAGGGGCCCTGTTTCGATCTGCGCGCAGCGCCGTGCAGGTGAATCTTCACATCATTCTTTAAAGCGACGACCTTAACCCTACCATCGACATCGGTCACATTGTATTGGGTTCGGTCTGACGTTATCGGAGTCACCGTGACACAGCCGATCAGAACCTTCATCTCCCGTGCGGTATCAAGTTGAAGGGCGCCATGATCGAGAGCAAGCTCGTTGCCCTGGAATTGCACAATCGTTTCGGCTCCCACGAGTACGGTCGACCCATCCAAATTGATCCTGGCAGTGTGGCCAGCTTGGGTCTGCACCAGAGAATCGGGGAAGATTGCGGAGACAGCAGGCGCAGGACTGCCATTCAACCAGGTTCCGCCATCACTGTGCAGCAGCCCGCGGTCCGCGATTTGGGCATTCAGGGACGCGGGGACAATAACGATCATCACGCCGCAAACGAGTTTGCGCCATTCGAGCAAAAATCTCCCGCCCTTTTTCCACACGGACTTCCTTGAGCTAGGATAGCTGAGGGCCCGGCAGGCGGATATTGTCTTGCTTGATGACCACTTGCGAGATGATTCGTGAATCAGGCGCGGGCGAAATCGATAAATCCATGCGAAATGTCTGTGCGAACCAGCTTGACGCGGAGTTTATCCCCCACATCCAAACCCTGGGAGCCTTGGACTAACAAGCCCTCTACATGGGGTTGCAGCGCGCGTACGAAGGTTCCGTGCGGCGTCACGCCGGTAACGATGGCATCGAAGATAGCGCCGATTCGATTCTGCATAGCAACAGCGGCGAGACGCTTGGACATTTCGCGCTCGACCTTGCGGGCCGCGTCTTCTTTCTCGGTGCAATTCGCGGCAATGGCCGTGAGTTCGTCATCGGAATAAGGATTCGGTCGCCCCGCAAGCAGAGCCTTGATCAGACGCTGGGTGACGATATCTGGAAAGCGGCGGTTGGGAGCGGTGGAGTGAGTGTAATCCTGCACCGCCAGACCGAAATGCCCGGGCGAGGGATCGCCGGGGCGCTCGAGAACATATTCTCCCGGGCCGATCAATTTGATCACGGCCAGCGAGAGATAGGCAAAATGATCCGGGTCAGCCGCTTTGCGCTTTAGCAGAAAATCGTTGAGAGCTTTGGAATCGGGATCCGGCGGAAGTTTCTCGCCGTGTGTCGCGGCGAGTTGCACGATGCGGTCCCAGCGTTCCGGCTGTTTCACGATACGGCGCAGCGACGAAACTTTTTCCAGCATGCGTGCCACCACGCCGTTGGCGGCAATCATAAAATCCTCGATCAATTCCGTGGCATGATTTTTCTGCTGGCTCTGCATGTCTACTACTTGATCATCCACCAGGATGGGCCGGAGTTCATCTGTTTGCAGGCTGAGAGCTCCATTTTCGAAGCGCTGATTTTTCAGTTTCTGAGCGACCTCGTCCTGCAGTCGAAGTTGCGACTGGAGATCATGGGAAGCGGCCACTTTGGCTGGAGCCGCAGCGCTTCCTTCCAGCCACGCTCCCACGGAGTTGTACTGGAGCTGCGCCTTGTTGCGGACCAGGGCACGATAGACGTCGCTGGAAGTTACGTGACCGCTGGCATCGACTATGAATTCAACGACCACGCTGAGGCAGTCCTGATTTTCGAGCAGGGAAGTCTTGCCGGTGGAAAGCTCTTCCGGCAGCATGGGAAAGTTACGAACTCCGGCGTAGACGGTAGTAGTTTCGCGGGCGGCGTGCTGATCGATTGCAGACTGTTTAGGGACGAATGCGTCTACATCGGCGATCCCAATCCGAACTTTCACGTCGCCGTTGGACTGTCGTTCGGCAACTTCGATCTGATCGAGATCGCGAGATGTGTCATTGTCGATCGACGACCAGAGAAGGTTACGCAGATCACGCACATCCTTCCCAGCGACGATTTGAGGAGGGTGAGAGCGTAGGTCTGCGAGCTGTTGCTGGACTTCGGCAGGGAAGTCGGGTTCAAATCCGCGTTGCCGCACGACTTCTTTCGCAACGGCCTGCAGGTCAATGTGCGAGGGATTGTTGGACATGAAGCTTGCGACTATTCGGTGACCACGGCCTTTACCAGATTTCTTGGACGATCAACGTTATAGCCTTTTTTCGTCGCCACATGATAGGCGAAGAGTTGCAGCGGAATAACTTCGACAATGGGCAGCAGCAGTTCTGGAGCGGCCGGAACGAAGAACACGTCATCGGCGATATCGGTGATCGCGTTATCGTCCTCGGTGGCTACTGCGACCAGGCGGCCGTGCCGGGATCTGACTTCTTTCATTACTTCAAGCGTGCGGCGATAACGCAAAACGGAATCGGGATCGTGATGGTCGCACGTGGCAAGTACGACCACGGGAAGTTTTTCGTCAACCAGAGCGTTCGGCCCATGCTTCAATTCGCCGGCAGGATAGCCTTCGGCGTGAGCGTAAGAAATTTCCTTGAGTTTGAGCGCGCCTTCGCGAGCGATAGCATAGTGAACGCCGCGTCCGAGGTAAAGAAATTTCTCCGCATGGAATTGTCTCTCGGCGAATTGATCAGCGAGATCGTCCCAGATGCGGAGATTACGATCGATGGCTTCAGGAAGCTGCAGAAGCCGCAGCAGATATGAGCGCGTAACCTCGCTGGTCATGCGCCCGCGCTTGCGTGCCAGAAACAATGCCATCAGATAAAGCACGGTGACCTGCGTGGTGAAACTCTTGGTCGCGGGAACAGCCAGTTCCGGGCCAGCCCCGGTGATCAAAGCCGCGCTGGCTTCGCGCGGAATAGTGGCGTCGGCTACATTGGAAACTGCGATGGTTTTCACGCCGCGGGTGAGGGCCTCGCGTTGCGCGGCGATGGTGTCTGCAGTCTCGCCGGATTGCGTTACCACCATGACGATGGGATCCACCGCGGCGTGGGTCGAGCGATAGCAATATTCGCTGGCATACTCCACATCGACGGCGACGCCGGAGAGATCTTCGATCATGATCTCGCCGGCCAGGCCGGCGTGACGGCTCGATCCGCTGGCCGCGATGATTAATTTCTCGAAGGTCAGCAGAGCGCTTTCGATGGCATGCAGCTCTCCGGGAAACAAGATGTCATCCTTCAGATGCTGGTCGATGGTTTTCGCAATGGCTTGAGGCTGCTCGTAAATCTCCCGCCGCATGGCATGGGAAAACCGATCGGACGTGTCGGACTGACTTAGCGGATTCATGAGGGCTGCGGCGAGGGTAAATCATTTGCAGTGCATCGGGCAAACTTGCTCGGATGGTTGCCCGGTCTTAGATGATGGGTTACCAATTTCGTTCCTATGCAATTTCACGCGGACTATTCACGGACTTGGCCAGAGCCGGTTTCGTTGCGCGAGGCAGACGCCCCGTCTACAATCTCGATGATGCAGTAACGGGCAACTGAACATCCATATCCGTGAGGACGCAAAGCTTAGTGTCGTCCTCCGGTCTTCCAAAGCCTAAGCATGGCCCCGTAGCTCAGATGGATAGAGCAGCGGTTTCCTAAACCGTTGGTCGGCGGTTCGACTCCGCCCGGGGCCCCCAGTTTTCGGATACAGCCGATATCTGGTAGTTCTCTTGATCCCA
>JBAVQD010000110.1:0-2200 GCA_049693675.1 Candidatus Sulfotelmatobacter sp.
ATAAGCGAAGTAAGCGGCAGCGAAGTAAGCGGCCTTACTGCTGGTTGTGGAATTTTGGCTGCGCCACGAATCCCGGAGGAAGCCCCTTGGTGGCGAAAGGAAAATCATCGGGCACCCGCACTTCTACGCGGCCTTTGGGGGTCAACTTGTAAGGATGTCCATCTGGATCGAGGGGAATTCCCGGCAACCGTTCGGCCCTTACCAGTTCCGCAATGCCCAGCGGCAACCGTCCGGTAACCTGCCCAAAGCGCGTCACAGCTTCCTGAAGATGTGTCACATCTTCATCCACGCGCAACGCGCGCAGATGTTCAACCGCATTGGCGCGGATCTGCTTGTCCTGGCTGTTCTGATAGGTCGCGGACCAGAGCATTCGTGCCGTGTCAAAATCTCCTGCATGATCCGCCATCTGCGCCGCCAGCAGCCGCATGAAGGGATGCGCGTTCGGCACCTTCGATCCGCGCTCAAAAGCTTCCGAGGCATTGCCGTAATCCTTGAGATTCATGTAGTAGACAAAACCCAGGTCGTAGTAAAGCCTCCAGTTGTTGGGGTTGTTCTGAATCCCGTAATCCATCAATTGAACCGCTTTCTCCGGTTGCCCCGCACCGTTCGGCGGCGGCGGAGCCAGAAAGCTCGCTCCGAACTGATAAGCGACCACCAGCTGCGGATCGAGGTGCGTGGTCAGGTTCAGCAGGGGATAGAGCAAGTTGTAACTTTGCGCGCTGTCATGGTGTCGGCCGCCAAAATACTGCACCGCGCGGGTCCAATAAATATCGGCAAGAAGCCCGTCATATCCCAGGCTGACCCGCTTCAGAACCTTCGGAGAATTCAGATACAACACATCTTCCAGCGTGGCCCGCGGACGAAGTTGATCGACGCGGTGAAGCATCACGGCGCTGGCCGCCAGAGACACTGCCACGCACAAGCCTGCAACAATGGAAACTTTGCGTCGTGGCTTCATTTCAAATTCCGGTGTTCGAAGATCAGCACCGCACCGCTCAGAGCCATAGCAGCGTAGAACATGGCATACCACGTGTTCTGCCAGATAAGTTGCCCCGCCACCGGCTGCTCGTGTGCGATGGAGCTGACGATATTAAAAGCGGAAAGATTTGGCACCAGGTAAGCCGCACCCGTCACCAGCCAGCGCATGAATCCGTGCGCCATTCCCGCGAACCCGCGCAAGTCTTCGGCGAAGCTGCCAATCACAAACAACGAGAAGGCGAACACGGCCGATAGCAGCGGCGAAGAGAATGAAGAGAACAGCAGCGCCAGCGAACAGATCATGAGGAATTCGAGAATGATGAAATACAGGGCAACCAGTATCAGAGCATCCGCTCGCACAAACTTATGGGAAACATAAAACAACGCGGCAAAAACTCCAATGGCCATGAAAAATGTATTCACTACCAGCGTGCCCGCCAGCCCAAAAAACTTGCCGACAATAAACTCCCATCTCCGCACCGGGCGCGACAGAACTGTGTAAAGTGTGCGTTTTTCGATTTCCTTCGAGACCAGTCCGATGCCAATGAAGATCGCAATCACAATTCCAAATAACGACACTGCCGTCAGACCGAGATTAATGACCACAAGCTTTTCAATGTCGATGGAAATCTGACCGACCAGGATCGCCGCTCCCGAAAGCAGCACAGCGAATGCGATCAGGTTGTACAGCACGCGGTCCCGCACCGCCTCGCGAAAAGTATTGAACGCAATATGCATCACTCGCGCTTTCATGCCGTTCTCCTCATGCGTGTGTCGTCATGCGTCGATTTCATACGGTGGATGCGGCCGTACTCTCGGCGCGCCGTAGTTTCTCGATAAAATAAGTTTCGAGCGAGGTGCGCACGGGCGTAAGAGAAATCAAACGCAGGCGCTCGCGGCGCAGTGCATCGATGGCCGCATCCTGCTGCGTCTCGTCAATAATGGCGCGCACCGTATCTCCGGTGACGTGGCACTCTGCGCCCAGCGCCTTCATCGATGCTGGTACCTGCGTACTCTGCCAGATCACTTCCACTTTGCTCAGAACGCTCGACGTCAGATCCGCAACCCATCCGGTGCCGTGAACTTCGCCTTTGTGAATGATCGCAACCCGATCGCAAAGCGCTTCGGCGTCAGAAAGAATGTGCGTGGAGAAGAAAACAGTTTTGCCTTCGTGCTTGAGTTGCTCCATCAGGTCGCGCACTTCGCGCCGCCCCATGGGATC
>JBAVQD010000111.1:0-35945 GCA_049693675.1 Candidatus Sulfotelmatobacter sp.
ATCCAGTTCCATGTCGAAGGGAAGCTCCGAATAATATTCCTTCGCCACCACCGGCTTGGCGGTATAGCGCCGCAGTTCCACGCCTGCCTTCGCAGCTTCTCCGTCAAGGGTCTCAATCAGCGTATCCACCTGCTTCTCATCCGGGACGATGCGCCGCTCAATCTCCAGTTGCTGTTTCAGATTGGCCAGCTGCCGCTCCATATCCTTCAGCTTGGGACGGTAAGATTCGAGTTCGTTGTTCTCTCGAACTTTGTCCTGCAACGCATGCTGCGCCGCCATGTTTTTGTCGCTCTGGCTTTTGAACACCGTGAAGTAAAGCGCCACCGTTACCAGCGCCCCTCCCACGATGACCGCTGCCCATTGCTTAAGGCCCGACAGATCGCTAAAATTCGTCGACATAAATTGCGCCTTTACGCTTTTCCCTTCTCGCAGGTCAGCGTGAATTGAAACGCCTGCATGTCCTTGATCGAGTCGTCCTGATAGGTTTCCTTGATCTCGACGTTCTTGAAAAAACCCGTCTTCTGCAAATTGGCCAGCAAGGTCGCAACTGCGTCCGTGCTCAGTGAAGTGCCTTCCAGACTCACAGTGTTACCCGTATCATCCATGCTCTTTAGCCAGACCGCTTCCGTTCCGTTCACGGTCTCGCCCAGCATGGCCAGCAGGTTCACCGGCCCAGTCTGACCTGCGTTGCGCAGTGAATCGATCACATCCACCCGCCGCTTGTAATTGTTGGCTTGTGTCTGCCGTTCGAGGTAGCGTGCCTTCACATCGCTAAGCTCGCGAGTTTTTTGCTCCGCAGCCTGAATCTGCACCGCGATCGCTTTGCCCTGGCGATCCAGCCGGTACCAGTAGCTGAAGTTCACCGCTCCCGCGAGAATCAGCACCACCAGCACCTTCAGCTTCGGCGACCCCATGTCGCCCATTTCCATCGTGGGCATCGACGGCGCGTTACTGCCGCCGCGTTTGTTTTTTCCCTTGGAGGATTCCAGCAGATTGATTTTGATCATAGGGATTCAAAGCTCCTCAAAGCCAGACCCACCGCTACTGCCAGCTGGCCCGCGTTCTGCTCCACCAGCTCCGCTCCAGGGCCGTCCGCTGGCGGTACCACTCGCTGAAACGGATTCAACAATTCAACCGGCATCGAAAATTCCTGCCGCAACGCTTCCATCAATCCCGGCACCTTTGCCGAGCCTCCGGCCAAATAAATTTTCTCAATGTGCTCGCCCGCAGCGCTGGCCCGGAAGAAGTCGAACGTCTTCTGAATTTCCAGCACGATGATTTCTGTTACTTGCTGTAGGATCGGCGCCTTCGCATCCTCGCTTACCGTTCCCACCTTCTCGCCCAGTTTCAACTTCTCGGCATCTTCAAAGTTCAGATCAAGTTCTTTCTGCAGCGAGTCCGTGTACTGATGCCCGCCCACGCTGACGTCGCGCGGGAATAGCGGCGTCGTGCCCTTCACAATGTTGATATTCATAACGCTGGCGCCCAGGTTCAAGAGCGCCACCACCTGGCCCGGTGCCGGCTGGTAGTTGTACTCGTAGCAGTTCTGCAAAGCCAGCGCATCGATGTCCACAATAGCCGGGGTGCGTCCCGCCATCGAGAGTACGTTGGTGTAGTTCAAAATCTTGTCCTTCTTGACTGCCACAAGAAGCACATCCATCTGCGGGCTGCCCGCTTCTTCCGAAAGAATCTGGTAATCGAGACTCACATCCGCCAGGTCGAAGGGAATGTGCTGCGCCGCTTCTTTCTCGATTGTCTCCGCCAATTCCTGATCGCTCATCGAAGGCAGCGAGATTTTCTTGACGATCACAGAGTGTCCGCTGACCGCCGTGGCCACCGCCTTCGTTTTGATCAGGCAGTCGGCGAACAATTTCGAAATCGCGCTCGATACCGTCCCCGAGTCCACGATCATCGAATCCACGACAATGTCAGAGGCCAGCATTTCCAGTCCCAGGTGCGCCACTTCAATCTGCCCACCTTTCTTTTTCAACTCCACGGCCTTAATGCTGGAAGAGCCCACATCCAGACCTACAATCGTCTTCGATCCCATTCCAAACATGTGTGCCCGCCTTTGCTTGTGGTCACGGGCACTCATGCCCGTGACGGTTTTTGTAGCGCCGGCGTCTCGCCGGCTTTTCCAACTACTGTGACCCGGCGGCTTTCATCGCCGCCTTCGGTTTCCGTTTCGCTCCCGACTCCATATGGCTCGACTTCTCTTCCATCCACTGATCCAACTTCGATTTCTTGAAGCGCCAGCGATTGCCCAGCTTGAAAGCCGGAATACTCTGCTCCCCCACGTACTTGTAAAGCGTGTCCGGACTCACTCCCAGATACTGCGACGCCTGGCGAATATTCATCACTTCCCGCGAGTCGGCCATATTTCCCTTGCCCTGTTCCTGCCAAATCTCCTGCACCGCATTTCCCCGTGCAGGCTAATCTCAGGAGACGCCGCGCCCTCTATGCCTGTCAGAGGGCTTTCGGTGTCCCGAGCATATATCAACCCGGTAAAACCCCTACCCAAAGCGAATTTCCGGTTTTTACGGGGTTTTTTAAGGTTTTTCTGGAAATGACGGAAGGGACGATACCGGGAAGATTCTATATATTGTGTATACTCACAATTTCAGCACCATTAGCAGTGGTACCCACACCAATGCTGAAGAGTCACTTGAAGAGCGGTAACCGAAGTACTAGAGACGGTACGGAAGTACTACGACGCAGGCTCAAGTTGCTGCGCCTATGGGGTTTAACGCCTTTCCTCAGGAAGTGAATTACATTACTGCTTCAGCCGGGCAGCTGTTGCGCGAACCCGAATAACTTGGGTTCAAGTAGCCTAGGTCGAGGATGCGTTCAAACAGCAGCATTCCGCTACTGCACATCCGAAACTTTCCCGTTCAGGAAAGTCACTTTCAAATCTTTGTAAACATAAATCTGTTTGCTGCCTAGATTCACTTTCTTGTCGGGCTGCCCCATGGCAGCCTCTACCTGATCCGGAGTCATTCCCTTTTCAATGCTCTGAGGCTCCGCAGCCGGCTGTTGCGCCTGTTGGCCCTGATCCTGTCCTCCAGCCTGCTGACCTCCGCCACCTTGATCCGCCCCTTGCTGTCCACCACCCTGATCCTGCTGTGCGTCGTCATTGCTGATGGTGAGCACCTGCCCGATCATGTCTTCCACTCCACCAGCACTGCCACTTGCCAGCGATCCCTTCGGGAACTGAAACACCACATTCGCCTTGTTATAGGTCGGCGGATCGGTTTTGTTGCAGGTGTCGCAGGCAACGATCTCCAGCATCACCACATCTTTCGCAACGTTCACATCGATCTTCATGGGATAAACTTTGTCGCCCACGGCAAACAGATGGGTCGTCTGTTCCTTGCCAAATTTTCCCATGATCGATTTCCGTCCCATCAGCGAGAGTCCGTTGGGGGCGTGAATCGTTCCGTTTTCGTATTTGTTGGAAAGGACGTTCTGGTCACTGTAAGGCACGGCCAGGATCCCACCTTTCTGAATCGCCAGCAGCGTGCCCTTCTCCACGACCGAATATCCACTCGTGTCCGAGCCCATCTTCACCAGTTTGTACTGGGCGTTAAGTTGCTCTTGCAGCGAGACCGGCGCCTGTGCATTGGCGATGCCGAAGGGATAGATTGCGGTGGCCAGAAGCACGAGCCCCGAAACTGGACCGCGGAATTTCTGCGACATATACGCCTCCCGATTTAGCTCTCCTGGAACTCAGACCACCCAACTGCATACCGAATGAATTCTCAATAACGTCCGCCGTGATGAGAGAGAAGGGAGCGACCCTCTTCCGGCGCTCCCTTCAACTAAATTGGTTACCCAGCAGCGCCCTCGCCAGCGCCGGTTTTACTGGCCTCCACCAGCCGAAGCCTCCTGCTTCACCTGCGACTCCGTCTGGTCGGCCTGCTGTTGTTGATCCTGCAGAGTTTTCGCTGCAGTCTCGTCCGGTGGCGGAGGTGTAACGGCAGCAGCCGAAGTGCCGGTATCCGGCGCCTTTGGCATACCGTTCGTGCCCTGCTTCTTTGCCAGTTCGCCCATGCCGTTCGTGATGTTCTCCTGGAAGTGGTTGTACATTTCCTGCAAGTCATCCACTTTCACGGCAACGGTCTGTCCCGAACCGCAATCGCCCTTCTTGCTTGCCGAAACGCTGGCAGTCACGTTGTTGTCCGAATCCGGAGTGTCCGTCAAGCGCGTGATCACATCCCCTGACGTCAAGCCGCATTCCTGACCGTTGGCCACCACGCTCACATCGGAATCCACCACAAAAGTGCGCTGTGCCGGATCGAGCGCCGGAGGTGGCGTGTCGGTAGAGGACGCCGGAGCCGCAGCCGAAGCCTGCCCGGAATCCTGCCCGGCTTGCGCCTGTTGCGCTGCTAACTGTGCTTTCACTTCTTGCGCAATTGCTTCCTTCACTTCAGGCGTGAGCGCCACTTGCCCAGAAGACGGCGCTGCCGGGGCCGGGTCTCCCCCCGCATCGCCACCGCCGCTGGCTGCCGCATCCGCCGCCGCGGCGTCTGCATTATCCTCTTGCCTTGCCGCATATGCCGCCTGCAATTGCTGTGAGATCAAATAGTCCGTCAACCAGTAGTAGGGTGCCGCATAAACGGGATAAGGATTCCACCACCCGCCGTAATACCCCCACCACGGTGCTCCACCCCAACCCCATGCCCCAACGCCCCAGGCAACCCCGAATCCCCAGGGATGGTAGCCCCACCCATAAAATCCTGGATGGTACCAGAATCCTGGGTAATAGCCGTAGTACGTATGTCCGCCCCAGCCGTAGCCGCGATAGAGACCCACATGGTACCGTCCGCCGGCGTAGAAAGTCCGGGAGTAATAAGCGTGCCCGCCGCGGTTGACATAAGCGCGCTGCACATATCCGCCGCGCCCGCGGTTCACCACGCGTACTCCATTGTGTTCACTCACTACGGTCCGCCCGCCGTGGACCCCATTCTGAATGTGCATACCGCCACGATCGATCGAACGAATCGATCCATTCGGACGAACGTTGGCCCTGCCTCCGCCCTTCAAAGAGACCGTCCGCCCGGGAGGAGTTCGGCTAGCATTGCCCCGGCTTGCAGCCGTGTTTCCGTGGGCTGCCGTATTTCCGTGAGCCGCTACATTCCCGTGCGCGGCTGTATTCCCGTGCGCGGCTGTATTCCCGTGGCTGGCTGCAGTCGTGTGCCCAGCATTCGTATTCCCATGGCTGGCTGTGTTCGTATGGCCAGCAGTGTTTGCATGCCCGGCGGTTGTATTTCCGTGAGTTGCTGTAGTTGTGTGACCAGCGCTTGTATTTCCATGGCTCGCCGTATTCGTGTGGCTTGTCGTATTGCCGTGGCCAGCCGTCGTCGTGTGGCTCGTCGTGCCGTGAGACGCCGTTGAGCCGTGGGATTGCGTTGAGCCATGCGAAGGCGTCGAGGAATGCGAAGGCGCACTGTGCTGGGGTGCGCTGGCATGCGATGCGGGCGCGCTCGGCTTATGTTGACCCCACGCCAGCGCGGGAACTCCGACCACCAGCAAAACCACCAGCCAATTCTGCAGCATCTTTTCACGTGTCGAAGTGCGATTCATTACTGCCTCCTGATCGTCAAACTTCTCAATGCCAACCCGAACCCGAAAATAATCTGTGGGACCGCAGTGCGAAGACCGTTCGGGGAAAGTCTATGCACTGCAAACACGAAACCCGCCGGTTCCACTCACGTCATTGAAATTAATTTTTGAGCCAGAGGGAAGGCCGATTCCCCAAAAGCGCTCCAGACGCCACCGGCAACCCGTATCTTGAGGCGAATGAACGTTACCAGAAGTTCGCAACTCGCGCAAGATTCTGCGAATTTGAATCAACGTGAATTCGTTCCACTTCGGTATGCGGTGCGCCGGAACTTAAAGAGGTGCTCGTAAAGTTGGATTTTCAGAAGATGTTTTACACCTGACACTCTGTTGTGCATACCGCGATAGCTGGTATTGCGCTTCCCTCTACCACTCTCCTCCTGTAATCTATGGATTCTTCTCCCGGAGGAAATCATTTGCGTTACCTCGATCGCCTGCAACCCCTCGCCCTTCTGGTAATGCGTCTGGCCCTGGGCGCCGTCATGACTGGCCACGGATATCTCAAAGTTTTCGGTGGACTTCATCACCACGTTCAGTTCGTCACCAGCCTCGGTCTCCCCGGCTGGACCGCTTATCTTTCCGCATTTGCCGAATTCTTTGGCGGTATCCTGGTGCTGATCGGTCTGTTCACCCGAGTCGCCGCTCTTGCGATCTGCGTCGATCTTTCCGTCGCCATCGCCAAGGTCCACTTCCACAACGGACTGATGGGGCTGGGCGGTTACGAGTTTCCGATGGCGCTCGCGGCTCTGGCCTTCGGCCTGATTTTTCTCGGCGCGGGTCCCATCGCATTCGATCACATTCGCGCTCCCGGGGCAGCGAAGTCCAAGTGAAACCGCGCTTGGAGAAAGCAGATTTCGAAGTTTCCAGTCGTACAGAGCAACAGCAAAGTTCGGCTGTGCCGCGCAACTTTTTAATAGCTTCAGGGTTTGGTCGAACGTTGTGCCGCCATCTCGCAAACGCGCTGGGTGAATGAGCTGCTTGACGTTTCTTTACAAGCCCCTTAGTTGAATCCCGGCCCCGTGTGAAATTATGATGTGTCGACCAGCTTTGTTGCATCCGAATGATTTAGTAGGCGCATCTTATCCCGTACCACGAAATGATTGGAGGTTCTCTTGAGAAAGCTAGCGCTTCTTGCACCAGTTTTTGCTGTCTTGTTCTCTTGCCACTTCGCTTCCGCCCAGCAGGGAGACATCATGTTCTTCGGTGGTACCCTGCTCTCATCCTCGCCGAGCACGAGCTCGCTGTTGTCCGGGCAGCTTGCGGAAAAGGGGGGAACCTATCTTGGAGTCGCCGGAGATGTCGTCGGCTTCAAACGTCATTTTGGAATTATGGTCGAAACCTCTTGGAGGGCGAGCCAGGCCAGTTATTTTGGGTATGAAACTTATCGTCCCATCCTCACCGACTTCAATGCGCTCTATCAGCCAAAGCTGGGCAAGAAAGTCGGCCTCGACCTGTTCGGAGGCATCGGCATTGCTGCCACTCGCTTCTACGTGCCTGGCATCACCGGCGGGAATTCTTTTACGGGTTACAGCAACTACACCAGCAACGATCATTTCCTGGTGGACCTCGGCGGCGGTATTCGCTACTACGTCTGGAACCACGTCTTCGTCCGCCCGGAAATTCACTACTACCACATCGTGAACAACGACAACATCAACAGCGGCGGCTACTTCAGTACCGACAATCTGTTTCGCGTTGGCGCCTCGATCGGCTACACCGTCGGTGGCGGCAATTAGGATTTTGACTCTGCCGCGTGATCGTGTATTTTGGCTTCGGCGCAGCTGGTCACCAGGGTGGTACATTTTGGACTCGACCATTACTGGCACGGCGCGCCGAACGCCACTATTCCGGTGCACTGATTCCAATCCTGAATGAATTTAAAGGGGGCTGTATTTGAGAAGGCTCGCGCGCATAGTGTCCGCGTGTATTGTTCTTTTGTTCGCCACTTTCGCCGGGGCTCAAATCCAGCAGATGGACATTGCCGTCGGCTACGGCAGGCTGCTCGCCTTCAAAGACTTAAATGCGTCCCAGGCGCTTATCCCTCCCCAGGAAAAAGGTGGGGTATTCCCCAGCGTCAGCTTCGACGCCTTTGTCAAGAATCAGCTCGGCTTCAACGCGGAAGCCTCCTGGGAATATAAAAAAGTTAGCTACGATGGCTACGAAAGCTACCGCCCGATTTTTATAGACGTCAATGCGCTCTACGAGCCGCAAATCCGAAAGAAACTCAGCCTGGACTTAATGGCGGGCGTAGGAATTGACTCCAACCGTTTCTATCTGCCGGGAACGACGGGTTGCACCGGAGTTGCGGGCACCTGTTACGTGAGCAGCGACCATTTCATGGAGCATGCGAGTTTGGGTGTCCGCTACTACGTTTGGCACCGCATCCCGCACATTTTTATCCGTCCCGAGATTCACTACTATCACATCCAGAACAATCGGGAGTTCTACTCCGACAATGTGTACCGCGCCACCTTCTCAGTTGGCTATACCTTCCACAATCACTGAACCGCCGCACCGGTCCACAATCTGCGACCGCAGCGGCACTGAAATGAAAAAGGCGGCGTCTCTCGACGCCGCCTGAATTCTTCAGAGGTCCTGACTCTACGGCTCGTGCATGCAAATCTCGGCTTCGTGAATAGCCGCGTCAATATGCTCGATCGCTTTGGCGCGATGGCCATGGAACTCGCCCTCGGCGTGCTCCATGTGCTCCCGTGCACTGTGCAACGCTTCCAGCGCGTGTTCCACGCGCGGGTGCGGAGGCATCGGAACCGGCGCAGCAACCGCAGGACTGGCTGGAGCCGCCGCTGCTGCAACCGCTGGCGCCTTTGGACTAGCCGCTGCAGAGAAGGCCAGAGTCAACACGAGCATTGCCAGGATCACCAAACTCAAGAACCCAATTCGCTTCATTTATTCCTCCTCGTCCGAATTCGGCGCGGACGCCGCCTGTGAAATCAATGCCCTACGTCCCTGCACTCACGCCGGTACGCCCCAGGCACCCGCACAGTATAAGCCGCCACCCTCGGAATCCTGCGGTACCTAAGTTGATTCTTAAGGTGCAGCCTTACATGCTCCGCCTACCGCGATTTCTCCACCACACAATAACAGCAAATAAAATGAAAACTACGGCCAGAACCTGGTCAAAGCGCTTCAAGTAATAAATCAGGAGTCGCCAGCGGCCACCAAACAAATATCCCGCAAGTGAGATCGTGCTCACCCATAAGGCTGCTCCCAGCAAATTAAAAACCGCAAAACTCTTCCACCGCATGCGCAGCGTCCCTGCCAGCGGCCCGGCAAACACCCGCATCCCAAAAACAAATCGTGAAAACAAAATTGTGATCGATCCATACCGCTGGAAAAGCTTTTCACCTCGCGCCACTCCGGCATCACTCACCCGAAGCACTTTCAGATAACGCTCCAGCAGCGGACGCCCGCCATAGCTCCCGAGCGCATAGCCTAGGTTATCTCCCATTGTGGCCGCCAAGGTCCCCACCAGAATGATCCACGGCAGTTGCAGCTCCCGCTGCGAGTACGCCAGAAAACTCGCCAGCAACAGCGCCGTTTCTCCGGGCGCCGGAATTCCCGCGTTCTCCAGCAACAACACCGCCGCCACCGCCCAGTATCCGTAGTGCACCAGCGCGTCACGCAGCATTGCAATAATGTGGTGAGTCAAAAGCGTTTCTTTCTCATGTAGAAAATAGCCATGTAGGGTAATTGATGTGGGGACAGCCACCCCTTCGACAAGCTCAGGGCAGGCTCTCGGCTGTCCAAGTCGAGCAAGGCTCGGCGACCTCCCAACTGCGCCGAGCCAGTCGTGCTCCGTCGAGGTCTAATTCTTTGTCAGGAATTCAATCAGCACCCGGTTGAACTCCTCCGGACACTCTTCATAAGGCAGATGTCCAATTCCGCGAAAAACAATCAGCTCAGAATTCGGAAAAAATTTCCTCAGCGGCTCCGCCGACGAAGCATACACCGCCGTGTCCTTGCTCCCCCACATCAAGAGCGTCGGGAGGCCGCCCAGCTTCGGCAAAGTCGCTTCTAATTCGCGCAGATCCTGTGTCCAGGTCCGCACAATGCTCAGCGCATGCTCAAACAATCCCGGCTTCGCCAGCGGAGCCACGTAACCCGCCAGCGCATCCGGAGGAATGCGTCTACGGTCGCCATACATTCGCGCGTGCCAATACGGATACGAAAAACCCGTACGCGCAATCGTCGCCCGGAATAACCCAGCGCCAAAACTGCTGCCGAAAAAGGGCGCCAACCTCCGCCCGTGCGCTGAATAAGGATTCACCGGATCCACCAGCACCAGCCTCCGTAGGCGCAGCCGGCTACTCCCATCCAAAGATTCTGCCGCGGCGAACATCGCAACCGCCCCGCCATGCGAAGTCCCCACCAAATCGAAAGAGGAAACTCCCAGCCCCGCAATAAATCGCAGAAGCCGCCGCGCCGTCCCCTGCATCGAGTGGTCAATCCCCGCCGGACGATCCGAAAACCCCGCTCCCATCATGTCCGGCGCATAAACCGTTGCGTAGGGCGCCAAAGCCGGCATGGTGAATCGCCAGGAAAACGAATACCCCAGCAGCCCATGCAGCAAAATCAAAGCCGGACCCGACCCCGCGCGCAAATACCTCATACGCGCTCCATCTAACTCCATCCAGCACTCTTTTACACCCGGACTAAACCCCGGAAAAGCCGCAGTAGAACCCTTATCTGCCTCCATCACCGCCAATTCTTCCCGCTCCAAATCTTCGCACCCGAATTCAAGACAGCAGACAACTCTTTTCCTGTAGCTCGATTCTATTTAAGTGAACATCGCCTCTGTTCGCTTCACTTGGGGAGCTTCGGCTCCCCGTTTTTGAACTGTCATCCTGAGCACAGCGGATGGATCGCGAAGCGACCCATCTGCGAAGTCGAAGGACCCCTACCGCTAAAACTGAAGCCGCCTCGCCACGATTCTCCGCGCCCCCTGCGGCCTTTCTCCGCGCACACCGCGATTCAAGCCCTTGATTTCGCAACGTCCCTACGCCGCCACCTTCCGCTTCCTCTTCAACAACTTCTTCAACACCCGAATCCCCTTGTCCACATGCTTTTCCTCCAGCAAGTAAGGGGGCAAAAATCTCACCACAGTATCGTGCGTAGAATTAAACAACACGCCCTCAGCCAAAGCCTCATCCACAATCGGCCGCGCCGGAATCTCCAAATTAATGCCCTGGATAAATCCCCGCCCTCGCACTTCCTTCGCCGCAGCACTCTTCTCAACAATCGTTTTCAATTCCGACTGCAGATAAGCCCCAACTTTATTCACGTTCTCCAAAAGCTTTTCATCTTCCACAATCGCCAAAAACTCCAGCGCCACCCGGCAAGCCAGCGGACCACCCCCAAAAGTAGTCCCATGCTGACCCGGAGAAATCGCCGAAGCAAATTCTTCCTTAGCAAGAAACGCTCCCAGCGGCAGCCCCGCCGCAATCGGCTTGGCAATCGCCACAATATCCGGAGTCACGCCAAAACTCTGGAACGCAAACATCGTCCCCGTGCGGCCCAGCCCGCACTGAATCTCGTCAAAAATCAAAGCCACCTTAAACCGGTCAGCCGAAGCCCGGCACGCCTGCAAAAATTCCACCGAGCACTCATAGATTCCGCCTTCACCAAAAATCGGTTCCAGCACAATCGCGCAAGTGTTGTCGTTCACTGCCGCGCGCAGCCCTTCCAAATCATTCTGCGCAACAAACGTCACTTCCTCCAGCATCGGCTCAAATCCCTTGCGATGCTTCTCCTGCCCAGTCAGCGACAGCGCCCCGAACGTCCGCCCGTGATACGACCCCTCGAGCGCCACCAGCCGCGACTTCCCCTCCCCGCCGGCGCGATGTCCCGCCAGCCGCGCCAGCTTGATCGACCCCTCAATCGCCTCGGTCCCTGAGTTTTGAAAAAATGCGCGAAATTTTTCTCCTCTACCCCCGCCCGCCAGCGTGCACAACTTCTCCGCCAGCGCCCCCTGATACTCGTGGTAATAAAGGTTGGAGACGTGAATCAGCTTCGCCGCCTGTTCCCGAATCGTCTTCACAATCCGCGGATGCGCATGCCCCAACGCATTCACCCCCAGCCCCGAAACAAAGTCGAGATAACGTCGGTCGTCAAGGTCGTAAAGAAACACGCCCTTCCCCCGCGTCAACACAATGGGATACCGGTTGTAAGTCCCCAACAAATACTGCTTCTCCAGCTCAACAATCTGTTCAAAGGTTTTCATAGGAAGAGTTGATTGTAACGGAAATATAACTGTGAATCGTCCCCAGCACCGGCCGCCCAATAAGGGAACGAAAAAACGTCCGGAGGACGTTTGATAATAGCCCGGCGTTTCAACGCCGGGTAAGATTGTTGACGTTGGAATCCCGTCCCGGAGGGACGGGTGAACCTTCTCCTGGAGACCCCCGTGTCCCACACCTACGTTTCTGAACTCATCCATTGTGTCTTCTCCACCAAACAACGCCGCAATCTAATCCCGCCTGAGGTGCAACCCCGACTCTGGTCCTTCCTAGGCGGCATCGCCCGCAAAAATGGATTCAACGCGCTCATGGCAGGCGGAACCGAAAATCATGTGCACATCCTTCTTTCATTACCCGCGACCATGCCGCTGGCCAAGGCCATGCAATTGATAAAAGGCGCGTCGTCGCACTGGATGAATGAGACATTCAAAACGGAATTTGCCTGGCAGGAAGGCTACGGCGCCTTCACCGTCGGAGTCTCACAGAAGGCCGACACGATCGCCTACATTCAGAAGCAAGCAGAACATCATCGCAAGCGCGATTTTGAAGAAGAGTTCCTGGCGTTCTTGAAGAAGAATGACGTGGAATACGATCCAAAGCACGTTTGGGGATAGGTTCAGGCATCTCTACGGGATGCGCTTCCGAGTTCCCGATCTTCCCGGCGTTGAAAACGCCGGGCTATTGTCAGGCGTCCTCCGGAAGCAAACATCGACTGTTCTCACGTGGCACCTCGCTCCTCCGGAAATGCACACCATCCCAAGAGTGCAAGGCGTAACGTCCGGAGAACGTCCGAAGGTAGCCCGGCGTTTCAACGCCGGGTACGATGGCGAGACGCTGAACCCGTCCTGTAAGGACGGCTGAACCGCATGAACCGAGCGAAAGCCGGGTTCCGTCTCTCACATTGACGATCGCATCCCGCTACCACTTCTCATGAAAAACCCTCCGAGTCATCCTGAACCGTGAGACGGGTGTATGATCGCCAGCGTTCTGACGCGAACAAAGCAGATTCCATCAATCGTCAACCATTTGGCAGGAGCACCCATGGTTCAAGAAAGCTTCATTCCGGTGGCAACGAGTTCGGGGTCGGCAAACGACCTCCTCGAGCGCGGCTTTACCCGCCAGCCACTTAGAGTTGACGCGGACGTAGCACGCTCGCTGGAAGAGTTATCCCACGCGGCCTGGTCCATTCCAAGGGATAAGTACTATGAAGGCGGCGACCGGTACCGTTCCTTAAATCGTGTCCGGGCCGAGATTGTTGAGGGTGGTGTAAAGGTTTTCTTGAGCGAAGAGACCACCCCTTATGTGCAGCTCAAAAAATACAACACAACCATCGGCGGCCAGCCGCGAGAGTACGCTCCGCTGCCCGCGGCAATCGCCGGTTCCATAGGCGTTCGAAAGATGATTGCTCACCACCTTCAATACTTGCCGCTCTCGGCGGTAGGTACCAGGTATCTGGTCAACGTCCATCTCATAAGATTCACAGCTACACTGGGCCGGCCCTGCGACACCAGCCCGCCGGGTTTACATAAAGATGGGGAAAAGTACATCGCTACGCATCTACTGGGCCGCTGCGGCGCTCACGGTGGCGAAGTCGTCATCACCGACAACGACAAACACGAAATGGATCGCTTCATCATGCGCGAAGCGGGCGAGTGTTACGTCTTCGACGATGATCGCGTCTGGCATATGCTGACGCCGGTGGCAGTACTGGAAGGCAATCAGTTCGCCTACCGCGACACGCTGGCATTCGACATGCTGCCAGAGGGCTGGGAGCCCGTGAAATGAATCTGCACGAAAGCGTCCTTTTGCAAAAAAATAACTGGCCAGCGCTAGAGCTAACATGCGCCTCAGGGCGCAAGTAACAGATTGTCTCTACCGCCGGTAGTTCCCGGCCGCAACTCCATCCCAACTTCTGCTCCTCAGCCTCATTATTCTTGAACCTAGGGCCGGCCGCTTTTTTGGGGTTGTCCATCTTGTGGTGAAGCCGCAAGGATTGCCTTTGCGGCTGCGATCATACTGGCTAGTTTTTCCTTGTACACGCGCTCCGAATATTCAAACTCTGACAACGCGGTTTCAAATTCTGCTGGTGTCATCGTTAGCGGCATGATTAGCGACCTTTCTGTGAGCAATTAGCTTGCAGGCAAGCGGCGGAATCATATTCGCCGTACCCGTGCAGCCGAAACACTCGATTGCGAGATTTTTCCATCACGCATGGTTACTGAAGTGATAGTGAAACCATCCCCAGGATCGTTACATCGTTTCCAATTTAAACTTGAGAAAGCCGATTGATGGACCCTTGAGAGGCTGAACTCCACAACTCTTCCTGCTTCCGCGGGTTAACACTTACGATCGTCGCGCCACGCATTGGCGAGACATCAAATAAGACCAAGACACGACATGAAGAAATGGCCTGCCCTGACAGCCTTGCTTCTACCTCTCTCTTTAGCCGGATGTTCTCAGCCGCATCCGGTCTATGATGAACCGCCTCCGCCGCCGGAATTTGCTGAAGTTGCTCGGCAAGGTTTTCACGACGGCTTCGCCGCCGCCCGCATGCGCGGCATCACTGCTCCTCCTGCCAAATGAAACACGGCAATCATGGTGAGCACCAACAGAAAGCGCTGCGCGGGCGATAAGTCCTCCCAATGTGCGGCGACGAACAGCAACACACCGGCCGCCACCATAATGGCTCCGAAAGCGATGGCAGAAATCACGGGCCCCCGCACTCCGGCAGGCTCGCGCGATGATTCGAAAGCGAGGATTCGTTCCGCAGCTTCCCTATCCACCACGCCGGCCGCGGTCCAGCATTGCAACTGCCGTTCGAGTTGATCAGAAGCGGGCATCGATATTCGCAAGACAAGTTAGCGCAAGCCCCGGCGGATGGCAACAGCCTACCCGACCCAAAATGTCGTAACCGGACGCCACAACTTCTCGCCGCGCTTGTGAGCAGTGGCTCCCTCGGAAGAACTCGTGGACAGACGAAACATTCCTTCGCATCACTCTGGCTCTCCCATAACGCTTAATTTCCAAAACTGAGCAATTCAGGGCAGCGCCCATTCCAGCGTGTGAATAGTGTAAGAACACTACGCCAACAGCCTTACAACTGAGGAGAATTCATGAAGATATTCACATCTCTTGCCCTTGCCGCGATTGCTGCAATGTGCTTTACCGTCACCGCTCCCAAAGTAAATGCTCAGGTCAGCGTCGAGATCGGGGCCGCCCCTGACTGTCCCTATGGTTACTACGACGCCGCTCCTTATGGTTGCGCCCCTTACGGCTACTACGGCTCGGAATGGTTTACCGGTGGCGTCTTCATTGGCGCCGGCCCGTGGTTTCATGGCTCCGATCACTTCCGCGGCCACGTAAATAACCGCTACCATCCCGAACACGGCTATAAAGGCCCAGCGCCGCAACGTGGCGAGAGAGCCGAGCCCTCAAAACGCGTCGATAAGGTCGCCCATTTCAAAGGAAACGAAGTACGTGATGGGCGTGGCCACACAGCCGGAGGTAAACGGGGCTAAGAACAGCCGGGTGCCCCACTTCTCGCCGTCTTTGCGAGAAGTGGGCTGCGGCTGGCATCTTTGAACGAGTGTGGCCCACGAACCCGCGGGCCTCAGTACAATCCCTTCTCTCCCGGCGGCCGCGTCTTCCACCTCCGATGCACCCACAACCACTGCTCCGGATACTTCCGCACATACTCTTCAATAATCGACGTAAATTTCTGTGTGTTGGCCTGGATGTCGGCCTCCAAATCGCCCGTGCGCACTAGCTCTACGGCGGGATCAAACCGCAACCGGTATTTCCCCAGCTTCGCGTCCCAGATCGTAAACGTCGGAACCACGGCCGCATCGGTGCGCAACGCAATCCGCGCCAGTCCGCTCGCCGTGCACGCCGGAATCCCGAAGAAATCCGCGAAGATCCCCTGCGGCGGAGTCATGTTGGTATCCATCAGCATGCCCACCACTTCGCCCGCATGCATCGCCGAGAGCAACCCACGCACAAAATTATCTTTGTCCACGGTCTTGTTTCCATACATGGTGCGATACTCGCGGATCAGGCGGTCCAAATACTGATTGTCGAGCGCCCGCATCACCACATGCATCCAGTGCCCGTGCATTGAATGCGTAAACGCAGAAAGCTCCCAGCCGCCAAAATGCGCCGTGAGAAACAGCACTCCCTTGCCCCGCGCATACGCCTGCTGGTAGTTTTCCAGACCGTCATACACCACAACCTGCTCAACATTCTGCAACGTGTATTTAGGAAAGCGGCAGACCTCCGCCAGTTGACGCCCCAGCGAAGCAAACTCCCCGCGCAGAATCCGCGCCCGCTCCGCCTCACTTTTTTCAGGGAACGCCATGGCGAGATTGCGCATGCCCACCTGCCGCAATCGCACGTGCAGAAGATAAACGCCCCAAGCCACGCCAATACCGGCAGCCCGTGCCACCGGCCGTGGCAAAATACCGAGGATTTTGATGAACGGCCAAGCTGCCGCGTACTCAAGTCGCTGCCGCATCGAGGGAAGCGTGACGGTACCACCGTCACAACTTAATTGCAAATAAGTGCGGACACCACAAAGGACACCAAGGTTCACGAAGAAAAATCAAAATCCTTCGTGCAACTTCGTGTCCTTCGTGGTTCATGATGTTGTCCTGCTACTTCGCCGCTTCCTGCGCCCACTGCGCGAGCGACGTCAAGAACGCGTTCGATCCCGCCGGCGGCTCAATCTCTCCCGTCAGCGCGGTCTTAAACGGGACCATGCGTCCGTAAAAATCCCGCGTGCTGTCTTTATCCTGCTTAATCACGGCTCCATTCAGACTCACGCCGGCGAATAACCCACGGGCGCGCGAATAGGTCAGCACTTCGGCCCGCAGCTTCCAATCCGTATTCCCCTCCGCGTGGCGCCCCACCGGCCCGGCAGCCACGGAAGCGTCCGCACCCAGCGCGAATTGACTCGAGAGCAAATGCCTCATCCCATTTTTGTTCATGATCAGCATCACCAGATCCACCGCCTGCCCGCCAATCTGAAACCCGAAACTCCCTCCCGTCACCACAAAAAAAGCCGGCGCGCTCCATCCCTTCGGAGTGCGGCAACTGGCCAGCCCGCGCCCATATTTCCCGCCCACAATAAATCCGCCCTTCAACAGCGACGGCACCACCGCCACGCACTCCGCCGAGCCCAACACCTCCTGCGGAATGCCCTTATCCGGCGCGGCCTGAATATCGTTCAACACCTGCGCCGCGGCTTCCACGCGGTCTGAAACTTTCGTTTCCTCATCCGCCGCAAAAGAAAAAGAACACACACAAACAATCACAGCCAACAACAAGAACTTTCTCATGGTTCCTCACCACACAAAAATTTTCTGGGATCTGTTGCTTTGGATTGTAAATGAACCTCGCCCCTGCGTGTCAGAAACGCTTAACTAGGAAGGATCGACTCTGAAAAGGAATCAACTCCAGAAAAGGATGGGATTTGGGAAGGCAAGAAAAAAGACAAAAAAATCGGGGCTGAAAGTAGTGACCCTAATCGCCACTCTCAACCCCGTCTCCCAGGTTCTGTGGTAGGTGAACCGAGTATGCCGCGCACTCGATTTCCCTGCAAGATTACCGAGGTCACGGCTCCAAAGTTACTAAGCCGGAAGCGAGTAGCCAGCGGCCAGAAGCTGCTCTACTTCGCCGCCACCAGCGAATGCGTAATCGCGTGCACCGACAGCGCAATCCGATTCTGCACGCCCACTTTGCGCATTAACTTCGCCACATGCGCTTTCACCGTGCGCTCTTCGATGCCCAACTGAGCGCCGATCTCTTTGTTGGAACGTCCCGCCACTAACATCTCGAGCACTTCTTTTTCGCGATCGGTAAACGTCACGCGCCCCGCGGGAAAGATTCTTCCCGGCGCCGACGATACCCGCTCGATGAACATCGATAGCACTCTGCGCGGAGCCCACACCGATCCCTGGCTCACGATGCGTATCGCCTGCGCAAATTCCGCCGGCGAAGCCGCTTCATCCACATAGCCCTTGGCTCCCGACGCGATCGCCTTCAGAATGGTCTCTTCGTCCACTCCCGATCCCGTAACAATAATTCTCAGATCCGGACGCGTCGCCTTCAGGCTCGCCATCACGTCAAAAAGGTTTTGGCCGGAGCGGTTTCCGAGCAGGATCAGGTCCACATCCTGCAAGGTGGAAATCTCAGGCAGGCCCGCGGAGATGAGTTCGAACTCAGGCTCGGTGTCGAACAAGGCGCGGAATCCCACAAACCGCAGGGGATCGCTTTCCACTACGGCAATCTTGATAATCGGTTTTCTCGCTACGGCTGCTTTCATTAGGTTTCCCTGTTGGGCGTAATTACGTAACAAAAGCATAGCGGCAATTCCTCCCAATGCAAAGAGAACGTGACCGAAGTCGAATTACGGGAGTAACATGAAAAAGCGTCCAAAGGGAATCTTTCACCGCCCAGATTGGCGGTTATTTCTTGCACGCGTCACTTGCGGAGAAGAATCAGCATGGGAAAATGTTCTACCTCTTTGTTAGCCTTGACCATCGGTATTGCATTAACGTTAACCAATTTATTTGTGCTGCCCCCTCCGCTCGCCGCACAATCCTCCGCTTCAACCTACCAGCCAAAATTTTCCGGCGACCCCGCCCGCTCCGATTCCGAGGCGGAAGCTCTCGCCTACATGCGCGTCGTACTCCGCGCCCAGCACCGCTTTCAGAAGCAGTACGACCACTTCGCGACTTCTCTGAACGAACTGGTCCACTCCGGCTCCTTCACCAAGCGCATGGTCAATCCCGACCGCGGAGATTACACCGTCGGCTTCAAAGGCAAGAAAGACAGTTTCATCCTGACCATGACGCCCCAGCATCTCGACGCCGAGCACCGCTCCTTCTACGCCGAAGACGACGGCAAAATCCACGCCGAAGAAGACAAACCCGCAGGTCCCGACTCGCCCATCGTGAAATGATTTTTGGATCTGTCGTCCTGATGATATTTCCAGCTCTGTAATCCTGAGCGCCCATTTCCAACTCTGTCATCCTGAGCGAAGGCAGTGCTTCGCGAATGCGAAGCATTGCCGCAGTCGAAGGATCCCTTGCGCCAAGCGCACCCGTAGCCCGGCAAGGTATTTCGATCACTGTCCACTCCTTAAGCCAATCCTCGGTTTATGATGGAAGAGAAATTATTCTAGAATTGCATACGGAGGAACTATGGCACCGAACGTCGGCGCGCCCGCGCCAGAATTCACATTGAAAGATCAAGATCAGAAAGAAGTAAAACTCAGTGACTACCGCGGCAAAAAGAACGTGGTGCTCGTCTTCTATCCACTCGACTGGAGCCCGGTGTGCACCAAAGAGCACGCCTGCATGGTCAACGACAAAAAACAATTTGACCAGCTCGATGCACAAGTTCTCGGCCTCAGCGTTGACAGCGTTTGGTCCCACAAGGCCTACGCCGACAAGATGGGCATCCACTATCCACTGCTCGCCGATTTTCATCCCCGCGGCGCCGTCGCCGCCAAGTACGGCGTTTATCTGGAAGACAAAGGCATCGCCGGACGCGCCATCTTCATCATCGACCGCAACGGCAAACTCGCATGGCAAAAAAACTACGACATCCCCGTAGTCCCCGACATCAACGAAGTCTCCAAAGCGCTTGCAGAAGTGAAATAAATAAGCTCGTCATCCTGAGCGAGGATTGTTCCTTGCGCCCGGCGCAAGGAACAACCGCAGTCGAAGGATCTCTATAACCTAAGATTGAGACGGCGTCTGCAAGGGGTGCCCACCGTGCACCATCTTCGTACGCCGAGTCGCAATGCCCAAAAATCGAAGCTTTACACTCTCATGTCCCCGCCTTAACCTCCCTCGCCTTCCCGCCCTGATAATTCACCACCAGCGGCTTCCCTCCATTTGGATATCTCACCGTTTTATCGTCTGACGACGCGCCCGCATCCGGCACTCCCATGCCCACCGCAAAAACCGCTTGCAGCTCATCCATTCCCGGCTTTATTTCATGCTGCTCAATCGCCTGCCACACATCAGCCGGCCAAAACTTATACAACTCATGCGGATCCTGCACATAAAACATTTCATCCGAATAAATTCTGTACTGGCCGTCATCCTCGAGTCCGATCGGCACCGCATAGCTCTTCCCGTCCTTCTGAAACACCGCCATGACCTGCCGCCGGTTCCCTGCTCCACTGGGAATATCTGTTACCACATCTTTAATCTGCAATTGTTCGATCGGCAACAACAGCCCGGCCTCATGGCCAAACTCCACTTTTTTCCGCGCCGCATCGTAAGGATAATAGGTATATCGATATCCTTCCTTCACCCAAACCGACTGCTCCATCAACTGCCTCGCCGACTTCAAATCAAATGGATACAATTTCTTCGGCGTCACATAGTATTCCGCATTCGAGTACCCGGCATTCTTCGCCACCAGTTGCTTCTGCGCCGCGACATAATCCTCATGCCGCTGATAAAGGATGTACCCCGCCCGCGCTCCCGCCACCACAATGGCCAGCGCCAGCGCAATCTGAATCCTCTTCTTAGCCTCTTCGCTCATCATGAAATTGCTTTACCCTGTGATCTCTGTGGCCTCAGTGGCAAAGATTTTAAGGTAAACTGAAATAGACCCGATGCCCACAGTCACCGAACAAGACGTCCTAAGCGCCCTCAAGAGTTGCTACGACCCCGAGATCCCCGTCAACATCGTCGACCTCGGCCTCATCTACTCCGTTCAGTTCGCCGTCGCGCCAACCGAGGGTGCCGAAGAAGCCAAACAAGACGTCACGGTCGACCTGACCCTGACTTCACAAGGCTGCCCCGAGCACGTGAACATCAGCGCCCAGGTAAAATCGCGCCTCGAGCAGTTGCCCGGCATCCGCGACGCCAAAGTCAATGTAGTCTGGACTCCGCCCTGGACTCCCGAACGCCTCAGCCCTGACGCCAAGAAACAACTCGGCATCGAGTAAAGCGGCTTGAGCTCAAGAAGTCCGGAGCGCCGGCCTTACATCTCTTCCCACGCATCCATCGCGCTCTGCCCCGCCGCTTCCGTAATCCGTCTACCTGCTCTTGCCGCCATTTCCATCACGTGCATTCCGCGATCGAAGTACCCCGGCAACGATTCCCGCACCTGCTCAAATTTTTCTGGATACTCCGCCGACAGCAGCGCCAGCGCCACTCCACCCGCCATCACACCCCCGGCATACTTCTTCTTCAGAAACAGAACCGTTGCCGCCGCAACCGAAGCTGCCAGCACCGCTTTCTTCCAACTATCCATGTTTCCCCCGCGAAATTTGTTTCTCACGCGATTGTACCTCCGCTCCTTCACGATTTACCCACAGCTCTCCGATGCCGCTTTTCCCTCCCGCGTTGTCGCTCGCACGTCCCCGACTTCGACTCCAAATAACATTTGTCATTCCGAACCGGGCTGAAAGCCTGGTGAGAGCCTGCCCTGAGCGGAGTCGAAGGGAACCCGCTGTTAGTCCGGCAGCCCGCCTGGTTCGGCTACAAACGAACCAATCCTTTATACTTCCTCGTTCCCTGGGAGATCGCAAATGTTAACCATCTCAAGATTCAACTCGAAGCCCACCTTCTTCTCACTTATCCTCACCCTAACCCTCGCCGCGTCCGCCCAAACCAAACCCCGAGCCCGCGATTTCGGCGTCCCCTTCGACGGCACTCCCGGACCCAACAACGCCATCACAGACGTCGCCGGAGTCGAAGTCGGCCACACTACGCTCATCTCAGGTAGCGGCAAACTCGTAGTCGGCAAAGGTCCCGTCCGCACCGGAGTCACGGCCATCCATCCCCGTGGCAAGACCAGTAATGACGCCGTTTTCGCCGCATGGTTCACCCTCAACGGCAACGGCGAAATGACCGGCACCACCTGGGTCGACGATTCAGGCTTCCTCAACGGACCTGTGATGATCACCAACACGCACAGCGTCGGCGTCGTCCGCGACGCAGTCATCGCCTGGAAAGTAAAACACGGTACGCCTGATATGGAAGGCTACTGGTGGTCGCTGCCGGTTGTCGCCGAAACCTGGGACGGTTGGCTCAACGACATCAATGGATTTCACGTTCATCCCGAAGACGCCTGGCACGCCCTCGACACCGCTCACTCCGGCCCCGTCGAAGAAGGCAACGTCGGCGGCGGAACAGGAATGATCTGCAACGAATTCAAAGGCGGTATCGGCACCTCATCCCGCGTCCTCGACACCAAAGCCGGAGGCTACACTGTCGGCGTCCTCGTCCAGTGCAACTACGGACGCCGCGACCAGCTCCGCATCGCGGGCGTTCCCGTGGGCAAGGAAATTCCCGAGCATCCCGCGTACGGCGACGAAACCGCAGACTCCTCACCGTCCATCTGGGGACAGCCGCCCCCGGCTGTCCAGCGGCCCGAAGGGCCGTTCGCTGGCCACGACACCGGCTCCATCATCGTCATCGTCGCCACCGACGCGCCGCTCATCCCCACGCAACTAAAACGCGTCGCCAAAAAAGTTTCCCTCGGCCTGGGCCGCGACGGCAGCTACTCCGGCGACGGGTCCGGCGACATTTTCCTGGCCTTCTCCACGGCCAATCCCGGCGCAGTGAGTCCAAAAAGCAACCAGCCCAACAACGTTCACCCGCTCACAATGCTCCCGAATGATTCCCTGGATCCAATTTTCCTCGCGACCGTCCAAGCCACCGAAGAAGCCGTAGTCAACGCCATGGTCGCCGCTGAAACCATGAAAGGGATCGACGACCACGAAGTCATCGCCCTGCCGCACGACCGCCTCCACGAAGTCCTGAAAAAATACAACCGCCTGAATCAGTGACGGTGGCCTTAGACATTGTCATCCTGAGGCGGGCGTTTTTTGCCCGACGAAGGACCTGAGGGAGCGACCGCGCCGCGATGCCGTTCTTTGGCATCGCATTAAGCGCGACGCGACCTTCCTTATTCTGCTTGCGGCGTATAGCCCATTCCCATTTCGGAACTCCCGCCTCGTTACCTTCGCTGCCCACCCCTCGTGCCTTTTCATCCGCGCCCAAAGGACTACACTCAATTCTGTGAAACGCCTCTACACCATCGGACGCATCAAAGGCGGCATGAAGTTCACCTGCTCGCACTGCGCTCACCACGTCACCACGCTCGACTTCGACCCGCGCGACGGCAACCTTCGCACCCAGGCCGCCACCGCCATCAACCAGCACGCCACCAACGTCCACCACGAGCCCGTAATGTTCTCCTCGCTCGACGCCCAGCAACACATCTGGCGCGCCTGAACTCTCGCTACCTTACTAAGCCTGTCACACTTAGGATTGTCATTCCGAGCGCGCCGAAGGCGGGCGAGAGCCTGCCCTGAGCGAAGCCGAAGGGAACCACGCTTCGGCGGACAGACCGGACGTGCGATCGCGGGCTGGGCGCACCTGGGCCTTCGCCTCGGTCGCCTGCAAGTCTCCTGTGGTATGCCAGTCGGTTCCCGTCAGGTTGATCGTCCGATCAACCGGCCATTGCCATGCCGGCTTCGAAGAGAGCATTTGGTCGGGATTGAGGTGTCAGGTTTGTCTCGTGTTCTGGTTCCGTGGAGCCTTTCAGTTCCGGGCGGAGCATAGCAACGTCATCGTTTAGGTCAATCGAAGGCCAAGTCCAATCACACAGAAGGGTGACCGAGGTCACCGACATAAACAAATCATAATGGCAGAATGCTGACATTGAAGTAGGCCTTCTAATTGAGATCGCCCGGCTCTAACCCACAGAACCCCACAGAGCCGTTACCCCAGACGGCAAGAGCCGGGCGCCTTAAAAAAATCTAAAAATTGAAAACATCTTCGCTGGAAATCATCCGTTAGTCCGCATTGCGCTTCAATTCCAAAATGAGCGGCGGAAAAAAGCCACCCGCTCGCCAGCGTGTCGGTCCTGACACGCTGTCGCCGCATCCCGCCTTGGTTATCGAAAGCCGTCTCCGCTAAGGCCAATGTTTTCAAGATTCCAGGTTTGGTTCTGCTCCTGCTCTTACCGTGAGGGTAGAGAAATTCTGCGGAGCTCGCATGCGGAATTTCAGAGCGGAGACTCTATGCAGATGGCGATTACATTCATGGCGGTGGTGGGCGGAATGATCTTTTCGTTGGCGGTAGCGCTATTGACCGAGGAACTGATTTTTGGACAAGTGTTCCGGCTGTTTTTTTCGAGGCGGACAGCGGCGATAAAAACTGAAGCCAAGCGCTAAGCGCGAAGGAGAACGACGATGCTGGCATTGAAGAATTTACTGATGGCGTGCGGAATAGGAATGATGATCGCGGCGGTTTATATTCTCGCCTATGACCTTTACCGCGGAGTTTTATACCGCCGCATCTCGGCAACTCCGGAAGCAGTTGCGGTTCCCGTCGTGCTGCGGTGGCGAACCTCCCTGGCACTGGTGATGCTGGCATGGGGGCCGCTGCTGATGGCGTTCAGCATTGTGGTGGTGCCCAGCGGCATGGCGGGGGTGCGGGTAAGCCAGATGAGTGGGGCGGAGGCTGGGACGTTGTATCCGGGAGTGCATCTGGTAACGCCACTGGTGGAAGACGTCGCGTTGTTCGACACCCGCGACCAGATATTTACCACCGGGATGTCGGAAGATGACACCGCAGTCACGACGAAATCGTCCACGGCAAAATCATCCGTCAAGACCCAGCCTTTGAACGTGCAGGCGAAAGAGGGACTGACGCTGGGGTTGGCGATCACGGTGCGTTACCGTTTGGACGCGCGCAGATTGGATTACATTGAAGAAAATCTGCCCCGGCCGGTGGAAAAGGAAATCGTCCCGCCAACTGTAGCGAGCGTGTGGCGTGAGATTGTTCCGAATTACACGGTGCGAGATGTTTTCTCGGCCAAGCGCGAGGAAGTGCGGCAAAAAGCTGCAGGGTTGATTGCACAAAAACTGGCCTCGGATGGAATCGTGGTGAAAGAAGTGATGCTGCGCGATATCCAGTTGCCGCCGGAATATGCAGAAGGACTACAGGCCTTGCTGCTGAAGGAACAAGAGAACGATCAGATGAGCGTGGAAACTGAGTTGAAGAGCAAAGAAGTGCGGATCGCCGAACTGGAAGCCGAAGCTATGAAAGCGCGGCAGGTGAAAATGGCGGAAGGCGAAGCGCGAGTGAAAGTCCTGCGGGCCAAGAGCGAATCAGACGCGATGCAGTACACTCTGCCACTCAAACAGAAGCAGATCGAACAGAGCCGACTGGAAGCCCAGGCACGCAAAGAAGCGACCATCCAGAATGCGGAAGGAGAGGCGCAGGCCAAATTAATCGACAGCAAAGCCGAAGGCGAGCGGCGCAAGTTGCTGGCTGACGCGGAGGCGGACCGCATTCGCGTAACCGCGGCGGCCGACGCGGAACGATTGCAGAGCGAAGCAGAAATTTTGAAGGGCAATCCGCTGCTGATTAACAAGATCGTGGCCGAGCGGCTTTCCGACAAACTGCAAATTATGATGGTTCCAGCCGACGGAAAGTTTTTCTTCGCCAACGATGTGCTGCGCGGCATGAGCATGGCGAACCAGAGCGAGCAGGCGGAACAGCAACAGAAATAGCCAGACCGAATCGACGAGGAAGAACTACCCCGTGCGATATGATGCCAACGTTCGGCTCGTCGGATAATGCGCGTGAAGTTTTCATGGAAAGATAAAGACAAGGAGTCATGATCTTTCGCCGCAAACTGCTGGCCGTATTCGCGCTGACCGTGTTTCTTTCGGTAGCAGCGGTAGCGTGGCTGGTTTCGGAGGTAACGCGGCGCGCCTTCGTGCGCAGTGACGATGAGCGGACGGCCGCGCTGGTAGCGCAGTTTCGCCGCGAGTTCAATCGCCAGGGCGAGGAAGTGACGCGGCGAGTCGAGGCCATCGCTAATTCGGAGACCGTTATCCGCATGACGGTAGCGTTAAATCGTGCGCCCGCCGATCCCGGTCCTTATTTTGAGTTGGCAAAAGCGACGGCGGAAAACAGTCATCTGGATTTTCTGGAGTTCGTGGAGAGCGATGGAACGATCATTTCCTCGGCACAGTCACCTGCGAAGTTCGGACATCTCGAAAGTGACATTGGAAGTTTTGCCGAAGCAGCTGACCAGGCCGCTTTTCTGAAGCAGGAAGAATTGCCGGATCGAACTGAGCTGGATCGAACCGAGCTGGGTTTGTTCGCGGTGCGCGCCACAAATGGAGAGCGTCCGGTTTATGTGATCGGAGGGCGCCGGCTGGATAAAGATTTCCTTTCTGCGCTGGATTTACCGGCGGGAATGCGCGCTCTGCTCTACCAGAATCGCGGCGATCATTTCTCGCCAGATTGGCTGATTGATCCTTCCGGACTCGTTAGCGACGAAAAACATTCTCTAAGCAAGCTGCAGCCGGTGGTCGACGCTGTGCGGAAATACGGACAGGAGATGAATGCCGTAGTGGCATGGTCGCAAGATCGCGCGGATGATGAAGTGTTTCATGCCATTCCACTGCGGGGCGCGAGCACGGGGAGCGATCGTCCGCTGCTGGCGATTCTGCTGATCGGCAATTCGCGCCGAACGTACGTAGAGTTGAAGCGGCATATCCGTTCGGTCGCACTGCTGGTGGGCGGCGGAGGAATTGTGCTGGCCATCCTGCTGAGTAGTTGGGCAGCCGCGCGTGTGACGCGTCCGGTGGAGCGGTTGGCCCATGCCGCGCAGGAAGTGGCTGCCGGAAATTGGGATGTGTACGTGGCTGTTTCGGGTAGCGACGAACTGGGGCAGTTGGCTGATTCCTTCAATCGAATGACAACGGAATTGTTGGCACAAAAAGAACGGCTGGTACAAGCAGAGCGCGTGGCGGCGTGGCGCGAGTTGGCACGGCGCTTGGCGCACGAATTGAAGAACCCGCTGTTCCCGTTGCAGTTGACGATGGAGAATCTGGTGCGGGCGCGGCAGCAAAGTCCAGAGCAGTTCGAGGAGGTATTCCGCGAGAGTTCAAGAACTTTGCTGGCGGAGATTGCGAATCTCAAGGGGATTATTGGCAGGTTCAGCGAATTTTCGAAGATGCCACAACCGCAATTGCGGCCAGTGCAAATTAATGACGTGGTTCGCGGAATGATGCAGCTTTTTCAGGCACAGCTCGAAGCGCCTGGGCGTGCGAAGATTAACTGTGAAATGCAGCTTGATCCGCGCTTGAAAGCGGTCCCGGCAGATGCGGAATTGTTGCATCGCGCAATTTCGAACCTCGTGCTCAATGCCGTGGACGCGATGCCGCAAGGCGGCAAGTTGACTCTGCGCACACAGCAGGAAGCCGGCAAAGTGCGGATCGAGGTTGAGGATACGGGGCCAGGGATGACAGCGGAAGAGCGGGAGCGAATATTTACTCCTTATTATACGAGCAAGGCGAATGGCACCGGCCTGGGATTGGCGATTGTGCAATCCGTTGTGAGCGATCATGGCGGCAGAGTTTGGGTGCAAGGCGAGCCGGGGCATGGATCGACGTTTGTGATTGAGTTGCCCGACGCGGTGCGAGCCGGATGACAAAGATTGATGAAGATCGATAGAGCGACTCTAAGATGGAGGACGGTTGGCGACCAAAGCGCATCTGCTGATTGTGGATGATGAGGCGAACACTCTGGCGTCATTGTCGCGTGCGTTCCGGCTGGCTGGACACGAAGCAACGGTCTGCGACAATCCAGCAAAAGCGCTGGAATTGGCCAAGGCGCAGAAGTTCGACTTGATTCTTTCGGATGTGCGCATGCCGGGAAAAGATGGACTTACTTTGCTCGAGGAATTAAAAGCCTTGGGAGTGACGGCGCCGGTAGTAATGATGTCCGGGCAGGCAGAAATTGAAATGGCAGTGCGAGCCACACGCCTGGGCGCGTTGGACTTTCTGGAGAAACCTATCTCCACGGAAAAACTTTTGCTGACGGTAGAGAATGCGCTGAAGCTGCAGCGGCTAGAAAGCGAAAACCGGCAACTCAAGCAGCGACTGGGAAGGCATGAACTGGTGTGGCAGGGAGCGGCCATGCAACGTGTGATGGCGCAGGTGGAGCGTGTGGCGGCGAGCGAGACACGAGTCTGCATCCTGGGAGAAACCGGTACGGGAAAGGAATTGGTGGCGCGAACGATTCATGATCGCAGTTCGCGTTCTGCCAATGCGTTTGTGACTTTGAATTGCGCAGCCGTGCCAGCGGAACTGATTGAATCGGAATTATTCGGGCACGAGAAGGGATCTTTCACCGGCGCTGCCGGTCGACATGCGGGAAAATTTGAACAAGCGGATCACGGCACGATTTTCCTGGACGAGATTGGAGATATGCCGCTGGCGATGCAGGCCAAGCTGTTGCGCGTGCTCGAAGAAGGAGAAGTAGAGCGTGTGGGTGGCGAGAAGCCCGTGAACGTGGATGTTCGTGTAGTAGTGGCCACGCACCGCGATCTGGAAGCGCGGGTGCGAGAAGATAAATTCCGGCAGGATTTATTTCACCGCATTTATGTTTTCCCCCTGGTGCTGCCGCCGTTGCGCGATCGGCGCGAGGATATTCCCACGCTGGTGAAGCATTTTGCGGCGCAAGTGAGCGCACAGAATGGATGGAAGCCAGTTCCATTTTCCGACGAAGCTATGGCAGAATTGCAATCGCACATCTGGCCGGGCAATGTGCGCGAGTTGCGCAACATGGTGGAGCGGTTGATACTGCTGGCTACGAATGGCCAGGTTGATCTGGCGACCGTGGAGATGGCTTTGCCTAAAGGCAGCGACATTAGCGTTGCCGCTTCTACGTTCTCGTCCGGCGCGCTGGCTGATCGCGTGGATGCTTTCGAGCGCGAAGTAATTCTGGCAGAGCTGAAGCGGAGCCACTCGAACGTGAGTCTGGCTGCGAAGTCGCTGGGCCTGGAGCGCAGTCATCTTTATAAGAAAGCGGAACACCTGGGGATCGATCTGCGCGCAATGCGGCGGGAACAGGGCTCACAGGAATAATTTTGGGAGAACTTCCGCGCTTATTTGTTCATCGGACAACTGGCAGAACACATCGTGCCCGTAGAGAAAGGATCGACGAATAGCCCTCCGTCTCAGCTCGTGAAAGGAACTATCAGATGAGTCCCAGCACGCAAATTGGCTTCTTCGCACCTGCAGCCATGGCTGTGCTGGTATTTCTGATGGGGTGCGGTCGAGAGGTCGGAGCAGGCCGAAAGTTGGGATCAGAGAAAGTTACTTTCTTAGCTTGGTTCTCTCTTTTTCTAATGATCTTGATGTATGCGATTATTTGGCAAAAAGAGATCGTGGCATTTTTATCTCACTAGTTCAGATTTGCTCTGCTTGGCGTTTGAGATCCGCAGCCAGCAAACGATGAAACAATTGTTCTCCAGCCTCGCGGCGCACCGAGAGGCGTCCGGCCCGGTAGGCGCGCGAATTCAGACCGCGCTGCACATCTTCGCAGATACCGAGATCTTCCTCCTGCACACGATTGCCAACGTTAACCGACTGCTCGTTGTACTCGCGGCTGGCATCGCTGATGTCTGCAAAATAAAAATCGAAGATCACTCTGCAATGATCCACATCAACCGGGATCACGAGGTTCGTGTCCATGTATCCAGCGTAACAGTTGATCATTAGATTCGGATGCTGCCAGAAATACCGGGCACGATCGCCTTTGCGCGTGGCTCCGGTGGCAGCATCTTCGGAAGAAGTAACCATCGGGCTGGATTGCAGGCAATATCGGTCTTCGTTCTCAATCGTGTATTGCTTATAGTCGAGAACCGAATTCAAACCTTTGTGGAGGTGCGGCACGTGGTAACCGCCATCGAGATAGTTATCGACGAAGACCTTCCAGTTGCAATGGATATTGAAAGTGCGGCTGTCGAAGTAATGAAGTTTGCTGATGCCGAGGGGAGCAACGCGCTTAGTCAGACCGCCGAGGAAGTCGGCGAGCGGCGCGGCATTGTTATCGAGGTTGATGAAGACGAAGCACTCCCAGGTTTCGACTCGTATCGGAACTAGACCGTTTTGCGCGCGATCAAAATTCTCGACTCCTTCGAATTCGGGCATACCTTTGAGAGAACCGTCGAGTCCGTAGTTCCAACCGTGATACGGACAATGCAAGATAGAGGCCTGCCCGCAGGGCTCTGTTACGACAGCGGCAGCGTGGTGGCGGCATACGTTGTAAAAAGCGCGCAGAGTCCCATCGGTTCCGCGAACAACCACGATGGGTTCTCCAGCAACCGTGGTCGAGACGAATCGCCCGGGCGCTTGGACTTGATCGGTGCGCGCAACCAATTGCCACGTCTTGCTGAATACACTCAAGCGCTCCAGTTCGGCGATGCGCGGGTCGGTATACCAGGTAGCGGGAATAGTTGAAGCTTGCGAGAGCGGAGCACGGTCATCGTAACTGGCCAGAAGCTGTTCCACAGAAGATGACATAGTCGGAATTTTCGATTGTGAAGCTTTCCACCATAGCACTGATCGGATGGGGTTGTCGCGGGCGGAAACAATAGAAAAATAAAAAAAGCAGGCCCGGACGGCCTGCTCATTTCTTTCCTGTCATTTAAATTAGCCGACGTTATGCATACATTAGCTAACGTTGCGCAACCGCGGTTGTTCGGCATGCACCAGCGGCATATCTACCAGATGCTCGCTGATGAACCAGACTTGCAATTCGTTGGTTCGAAGTACGTCGCTGACGACCATATCGTTGGTACCAGCGTCGTCGAGTTCGTCAGCGCGCTTGGCTAACTTCCGGCAATGCCCGAGAATAAGCTGGTGCGCATCGAGCAAGCGAGAAATCTGCACCGGCACCTCTTCCCTGCCTTTGGGCGGACGCTCGATGCGGGTGGTTTCAGCAACGTCAGGAGCCATGGCAATCGAGACTCCCCCGAGAAGTTGGATGCGCTCCGCGATGGTGTCTACGAGTTCCGATTGCTCGCCATAATGCTTGTCGAACAACAGATGAAGTTGATAAAAAGTTGGTCCGGCAACTTGCCAATGCGATTTCTTATAGAGATCACGCAAGGTCATAGTGTCGGCCAGCAGAAGGTTAAGTTGCTCGGTCATTTCAAGGCGAACCGGCTCTTCCAGTTCGAGAGGCAACATATGCGAAACGGTTCCATACTCCTGAATTTCAGCGGCACTTTGGTGAAGCCGAGGCTGCGAGTTCAAGACTCCGCGCTCGCCCGCCGGGGCCTTCGCGTTCAGATCTTTTTTGGCCATGGAATGTTCTCCTTGCTGGTGGATATGTTTTAACAATTGTATTCCCAAACTTCTACGCTGGGTTGATGCCACTACTCTACAATGCGATGCGGTCCGAACCGCAAGGTGAGTTCTTCATCGTGAAGCCAGTGCAAACGCGGATCGCCGCGCAAGCTGGATTCCCCGCGCTAAATGCCTCGCAAACCCCGGGCACCGCAACCACCGCCGCAAGTTTGACGGCCTTGCATGCATTGTTTATGATCGAACTGCGGGGTGGAGCAGTCTGGTAGCTCGTTGGGCTCATAACCCAAAGGTCGGTGGTTCAAATCCACCCCCCGCAACCAACCTTAAGTATTTGATTCTGAGAGTCTTTCCTTCCCGGCATTAGCCAAGCGTAAAAAATTTGTATAAAAGATTTGCCTGTTTAGGCGCTTCTCGCCTTTCTAGGCGGGCCATTTGTGCGAATTCGAAGCCGATGCTAGATTGCGCAAAACTCGCGGAAGGGATTTCAGAACAACATGGTTGAACTCGAAAACACCAGTGAGTGCGAAGACACCAGCCAGGCTGGCCCTGTGGGAGCGCTTGTCATCCGCACCGTCGAGACCGTCAAGGTCTATACCCGCCACAAGCGTACTTGCCCAAAGCTGGACAGGCCGGATTGGGCCCGGTGCAATTGCGTGAAGTGGCTGTACGTGTACCGCAACGGCAAGTCCAAGCTGACAAGCGCGAAGACGCGAAGTTGGGAAAGGGCTGAACAAAAAGCGCGCGAGCTCCGGGATTCCTTCGACCCCACCAAGCGGTTGCAGCGTCAGCTTGAGGCAAAAATCAACGCACGCAACGGGCAGGTGGAGATCGCTCTCGCAGTCGATCAATTCGTCAAGGAAGTGGCACGCCTGAATCGCGAGGAGGCTACTCGCGCCAAGTACAACCTCACCCTGAGCCGCTTATTGACCTGGTGTGCTGCCCAAGAGCCTGCCATTTTGCTCCTGTCTCAGCTCGATGTTCCGACATTACGGTCCTGGATCCATTGTTGGCGAGGTGCTCCCACGACCCGCCACAACCAGCATCAGCGTCTACGAACGTTTTTTCGGTTCTGCATGGAGCAAGGGTGGATCACGGAGAATCCCGCCAAGAGAATTAAGAACGTTACGCCCCAGCAGGAAGAAACGCTGCCGTTCAGCCGGCAACAGTACGACGCTCTCATTGAAGCGACGTACTACTATGACAGCCGGGGCAAGGAAAAGAACGGCAACACTACGAATTCCCGGCGCGTGCGCGCCTACCTCAAACTCCTGCGCTGGAGCGGTCTTCGTGCGGGTGATGCAGCTTGTCTCCCCAAGAGCAACCTCCGAGATGATGACTCGTTGTTCCTCTACCAAGCGAAGGTCAAAAGCAAGGCCAGCGCTCCCGTTCAAGTGCTGCTTCCGCACAGTGTAGCGGATGAATTGCGCAAGGTTCCTCCAGGTAGCTGCACAGATCCCAACTATTTCTTCTGGAGCGGTCGCAGTAAGCGCAAGAGCGAAGTGTCAAACTGGCAGAAGATTTTTTCCAAGATCTTGTCTAAGGCAGTTGAGGTGCTCCCAAAGTTGTTTTTGGATGCGAACGGTCGACAAAAACCGGCTCATCTCCACATGATGCGGGATACGTTCGCCGTTGAATACCTGCTGGCCGGCATGCCGCTTGAAGAGGTATCTCGGCTCCTTGGACATTCGAGCGTGACCATTACCCAGAAGCACTATGCTCCCTGGGTACTGGAAAGGCAGCAACGTCTGGCTGCCCGTCAGCGCGAAGCGTGGGCGAATATGGGCGTTGAAGAGAACCGCCATGGCGCTAGGGCACATAGGAGACATCGCTCACGCAATACCCGCCGACATACCTCTTTTCAGGGCCGTACATCCGGAAGCGCGGCGCCTCGTCGATGACCTCGGCTTCTTGTGAGCGAATGAAATACGCAGCTCAAGAACTGGCAGGTTCTTCGATATATGTTGAGACGATTTAGCTCGCTTTTCTCAATCTCCGGTGTACCCGTCGCGCAACGCTTTCCGGGATGCGGAGGGTTTTGTAGGCCCTTTTCATCCGGCGTTCGCACGCTCCCCACTCAACCACACCGGGTTCTCCCACAAACATTCGACGGATTGTTCTATCGCTCAAATTCCACAGGTTGGCGAGCTCTCTTACGGAATAATGCTTCTCGAAAACCGGTGTCGGTTCCAGCCCGTGGGGAGATCGAGTGTTGGTTGAAAGCCGCATGCTGTCTCCATACCTCATAGGAGATAGTTTGGAGCCTTCGCCAGAATTCAAGGCGTCCTGGCTTAACTCCGGCCGTTCGATTATCTCTTCTCGGCCCATCAACTGGTGCATCTCAAAATGCGATTCCTTCCTTGTTCGTGTTTTCACAATCAACTCCTGCCAACTTGGCACAGTTGTAGCCGAGAATGATTTTTCGGTCAAAACAGTCCGCCGAATGAGCCGATTTGACCGAAATTTGGTTCCGTATTAGCTTCGTGACGCTTAGGGCCGAAAGCGCAGCTCGGGCGCAGGAGGAAACCGGTGTTTTCATCGCTTGAAGAGGTCAGCGCGGGCCTGCGAGCTACAGGCTACATCGCTGATTCGGTAGCCAGCACAACGGTGTACCTGGCGGCGAAACTCCATAAACCGATGCTACTGGAAGGGCCAGCGGGCAGTGGGAAGACGCAATTGGCCTATGCAGTTGCAGAGGCAGCCCGCACGATGGTTGAGCGCCTGCAGTGCTACGAGGGAATTAACGAAGAGAAGGCCATCGGCAAGTTTGATGAGCCGCTGCAAAGGCTTTGCGTCGAATTGAAGTCCAAGTCCGCCAATGTTGATTGGGAATCCCTGCGGACGGAGTTGCACAGCCAGCAGTTCTTCGGTGCCGGGCCGCTTCTGCGCGCGTTGCAGTGTGAAAGGCCCTGTGTCCTGCTGATCGACGAACTGGACAAGGTGGACCACGCTTTTGAGGCCTTGTTGCTGGAATTGCTGAGCGTGTGGCAGTTGAGCATTCCGAAGCTGGGCACCATCAAAGCCAGGAGCATTCCGTTCGTTGTGTTGACATCGAATGAAGAGAGGCGCATCGGCGACCCTCTGCGCAGGCGGAGTTTCTATCTTCGTGTTGAACACCCTACCGCGGAGCGAGAAGCAGAGATTGTGGCACTAAGGACGCCGGATTCAAGCCACGAATTCCATGCAGGTATGGCGGGACTCGCCAAGGCGCTGCGTGGCTGGAGCCTGGAGAAACCACCCTCGGTCTCAGAGATTCTCGATCTCGCGCAGGCCCTCAAAGTTCTGGGAACTGAACGAATTACGGCGGAAATGAGAGACATTCTTCTGCCCTTGCTGGCTAAAACCGAGGCCGATCGACGCAAGCTGCTCTTGCGGGATGGGTTTGCCAGTTTGATCTATGACGCGCAGCAGTACAGCGCCGAGGCTCTGCGAAGGAGAGCGGCATGAAGCCCGCACTCATCTTGGCGCAAGTGCTTTCTGCAATCTCGATCTGCTGGGCGCAATCCCCCGAACCACAGGCGCGGCTCGAAGCCGAGTACTACGTCGTAGCCTACGCCCAACATTATCGGGTGCCCGTCGCGCTGGTACGCGCCATTGTCGAACGCGAGTCGCACTGGCAAGCATGCGCGGTCTCTCCCAAAGGCGCTGCAGGACTAATGCAGTTAATGCCCCTGACCGCTCAGCGACTCGGGGTAAGAGACCGGTGCAGTGTCGATCAGAACGTTTCCGGGGGCGTGCGCTACCTCGCATGGCTGATGCAACAGTTTCACAATGATTTCAGGCTAGTGGCTGCCTCCTACTATGCCGGCGAAGACGTGATCGGCAGACGGGACCTCGGCTATCGAAATCCCGACGTAATTGCCTACGTGGCAAGAATTAGAACAACTTACCTCTGCCAAGCCGGAATTAAACCAAGAACTATGAACCCCAGTTCGGAAAGAGATGTGAGATGAAAATTTGTTTGAGTTTGGTGCATCTGACAACGGCCAGTCTCCTGCTACTGCATATAGCTTCAGCGCAGTCCGATCTTCCACAGGCGCGAATCGTGAGCTTGAATGTTGACCCAGAACAAGTTGTGGTCTTGCACTTGCGGCCAGGATACGTCAGTTCGGTGCGGGTGCTGGAGGAGGTGAGCTCGGTCGTACTGGGCGATCCGGGGGCTTTTAAGGCCGACCACTCCGAAGCCGAGCCGCAGTTGGTATTTTTCAAAGCAACCAGCGCAAAACCTGCGCAAACCAACGCCCTGATTACCACGAGAGGAGGCCATGGGATCTCGCTCAGCCTGGTCAGCCAAGGCAAGTCAGACCGTAGTGAGCCCGTGGACTATGTCCTCAACTGTGAGCGCCCGCGCAGCTTTCTGATTGCGTCGACTCATCCCGTGTTTGTGGTTGCCGAAACAAGAAACGGTGCTACAGAAAATCAGCCAACCAGCACTGCCCCAGAGAAGCCTGGCAGACCAGAGCAGGATTTGCTAAGGGCGGAACGGATTGAGAATCCACATTGGGAAGGCAAGCAACTGCAGGTTGCGGTAGGACAGGCGATCGAGAAAGAGCAACAGATGGCCGTGCCGTTCGCCGTTCTGAACTCTTCTGCACGGACTATTGAAGTACTGCCGCCGCAAATACAGCTTGCGGGGACATCGAAAGACAAGCATCGAAAGGCGATCAAGGCCGAGCCGGTGGCGATCAAGGACTACTGGATAACCTCCCGCAGACTTGCGCCGGGTGCCAGAGCCGACGGCATCGTTGTGTTCGATCGTCCTACTTTCAAAGAATCCCGGGAACGGCTCCTGCTCGCGGTTGCCCAAGCGGAAGAGGTCGACCGTCCGGTCCTGGCGCCGATTGCGTTTGTGGCTCCGGTCTCGGGAGGTGCAAAGTGATTCATCCAAACGGACACAACGACAACGGCAACGCTGCAGTCAT
>JBAVQD010000112.1:0-3246 GCA_049693675.1 Candidatus Sulfotelmatobacter sp.
ACGCGGCCAAGTACATCTTCCCGCCGATTGCGCCGGCTTCCAACTGGACGGCCCGGTAGCCGCGGTTCCCGTATCCTTCCAGGATGCGTTTCAAATCGGCGAGAAAGAAGATGTCCACGCAGGCATCGGCGGGCAACTCCTGCTCCAGTCCCAGATGGTGGGCCTCCGCACGGAATTTCCCCTCTTTCAAAAGCTCCAGTGTGTTTTGCTTACGCCGGAAGAAATAAGCGCCCGGCTTGAGACCCTGTACCGCATGCACGATCAGGTAAAGATCGTTGAGCTGCGCGCCGGGGGGCTCAAGGAAGTCGGCCGGAAGACCGCGCGTGGCAGAGTAGAGAATGGTCGAGAGTTGGTCCAGTGTAATAGATGCAGTTTTATCGAACGCTCGGGTAGAGCTGCGGCGCAGGATCACCAGCTCGATAGTGTCCTTCGGCTGTTCTTCTTCCGGCAGTGGCTGGAGGCGAATTGCGTCGCCTGCCGGAGCGGAAGACGGGAACACCGGGTGTTTCCCGCGCCACCGAACTACTTCCTCCGCCGACTCAAGCGAAGACGCCTCGTGCATCTCAAGCATGGCGGGATACTCGACCTCACGCTCCGAGAGTGGGATCGTCTCCAGGCCGAGCGCCGGAGCCTCTCGCAGGGCTGGCAGCGGACTCTCCGATTTGCGCCCGATCGGCACGAGGCACAAGGAAACCTCGCGCCGGGTATCGAGATCCAGTAGGCGGTTCACCTCGGCATCCACGAACCCGAGCACGATCTCGGCCAGCAGCCCGGAAGCCGTAGAAACGGCCAACATATTCGCCAGCAGTGTGCCGCTGTCCCAACCGAAGTGGCGATAGGTGCGCGCCTGGTACTTCCAGGCGTTCCTCCAGTATGTTCCGGTGCAGATAATGGTCGCGGACGCATAAGTCACCGCGGGTTCCATCGCCGCCGCTTGAGCAAGGTTTCTGCGAAAATCACCTTTTCGCAGAAGCCGTAGCGATACATCCGCCGGATTGAAGTGATGCACGCCGGCATCCAGGCCCACGAGGTCGCCAGTCACGACGTATAGCTCGATCTCGTAGAGGGCTCCGGTGCAGGCCGCAGCGCGAAAGTAAATGTCTCCGCCTGGATGTGCGCGCTGTTTGGTAATCCCGGCTGAGAAATAGAGAATGCGCGCCAGATCCTGAAGGTCAGGAACCGAATCGGCCCGCGACGAGGGCACTGGCTCTGAGATCGCGGAGAGCGCGGCCACCTCTGTCTGCGGCATGTCCCGCGGCAGCTGAAACGGTGGTATCTGCGGATAGATTTTGAAAGGCTGCGGCCGATTCGCCCAGTCCAGAAAGTGAGGATTGTTACGAATACTCCAGTAGGAGTGCTTCGTGCCATCGTGATACTTCCAAGTCGCCTGCAGGTCGCGGTTGTTCATCTGCTACTACGTCAGACTAGCACCGGGGTCCACAGCAGTGAGGATTTAGACGCCAGCTGCCTGAACCCGAGGGTGAGTAAGGCCAACGTCGGACCGCCTTTCGCTTTGCTGCACCTGCTGCGACGGAGTTCCCCCGGGTCGTATCGTGGCCAAGTCGGAGGGTGGTACGTTAAGCCGGAAGTGATTCGCGTGTGAGCCGCAGGCAGGACTACTTGAGTTGGTGCTTGGCATACTCTCCGGGTGTGAATTTGCCGGCTTTGACGTAGCTTTCGTTCAGTTCCGTATACTGCTTCCACTTCTCAGGGAGGTCGTCCAGCACGAAAATCGCGGACACCGGGCAGACTGGGACACAGGCGCCGCAGTCGATGCATTCCACCGGATCAATATAGAGCTGGGGAACGGCGTCGAATGTGGGGCGACCCGTCGTCATAAGTCGTGTTCTTTTTGGGGTGGATGCAATCTACGGGACAAGCGTCGACGCAGGCGGTGTCTTTCGTTCCGATGCAGGGTTCGGCAATGACATAGGCCATAGGCCACCTCCCCCTATCAGAGTTTACGGTATGCCTCGCGGAAGGAAGATTCAAGCTGAGCCGAGGTAAACTCGTGGCGTATGGCGCCGACGATTGAAAAAATTTCTGCGGTCACTTTTCGGGTTGTGAACATGACGGAGTCTGTACGGTTTTACAGAGACGTTCTCGGCATGAAGCTTCTCTACGGTGGGGAGGGCACAGGGTTCTCTTCCCCGCGCGCAAGAGACGCGTAATCCGCGATCCTCAATCTGGAACAGGGCGACACGGTGACTCACTGGGGACGGCTAGTCTTCCACGTGACGGACGTGGACGGGTTATGGACTTATCTGAACGAAAGGGGGTTCGACCCGGAAATTCCGCAAGACGCTTCTTGGGGAGAACGCTATTTCCACATGCCCGATTCCAGACGGCCACCAGTTGTCGTTTGCGCGCCCGCTACAATGACTCGCGGAGAATTACAGTCGCCGGCCCGGCGAAATGATCGTCAACAGCAGCTTATCGCCAGCCTCCTGGCGCAAACCCTCGGAGATGGCTCGCACGGCAAACTTCGCGCCGGAATATATCGTCACGATTTTTCTTGTGCTTCTGATGCCGTCGCTGAACTATGAATCGCGCTGTAAGGCGATCCTGCGAGCGTTTAGCGAACTGCTCTTGGCCTGCCAGGCTTCAGGGTATCCGGCTCAGTCTCATTCTGGCCGCCAGTCGCAGGAGGCTGGATCTCGATACCCTTCGACCTTGGTCGTTTGATTTCCCGCCAGAAAGTTGCCGAGGCCGCATCTCGGGTGATGCGAAGTACCTTGGCAATTTCCCTCCAATCAAATCCTCTGCTACGCGCGCCAAGCATGGTTCGACTCTCATAAGAAAGATTGCGGCCAGCGTTGTCCAAACTCGGGTTGGCGAACTACGAACGACGAAATTTCATCGGATAGCCCCGAAGCTGTGCGGCGAACAAACAGGTCGTACGAAGATGAGCTGCTCAGACGAGGGCAACAGTCGCCGCACAGAGGTATATGTTGTTTCGATCTGGAAGTGCGGTCGGGGATGGCTTGCATAACAACCGTTCAGCGAACTGGTGCTCGTTCAGTCTGCTGATCTGCGGCCCCAGTTCCGGTACTGCTTTTTCCAGTTAAAACCACTTCGAAGCATTTCGTTGCGGAGAAAAATGTCACTTTCTATGCAGGAACACATCTCTTCTCCGCAGCTCAAGTCCCCTTGCCCATAGCCGCATTCGGCCCATATTGCATGGCAATTGCACCGACGCCTGCGTCAAGTGTTTGGCACTCAGCACGTTTCACGATTAGGCAAAGT
>JBAVQD010000113.1:0-7446 GCA_049693675.1 Candidatus Sulfotelmatobacter sp.
TCTATCAAGCTCTCGACGGGCGCGTCTCGCTCTACTACGGCGACACCCGCCTGCAACACACCCTGGCTTCGCCAGGGTGACATTTTCATGTTGCCATTAGGGTGACAAAATCACGTTGCTACAACAGGGGTTCGCGCAAAAGCGTTTTGCCCGCAACCGCCCGCCAGGATGCCAGCGCAAACGCGGCGCTACGCCCAGGTTGTTCCGTCTTCTTTGTGAAGCCGCCGAAGTTCGGCAGGCGCCTTCATCGGTATGCCGACCGTGTGGCCGAGCAGTGCGTCGATCGTCTCAACCCAAAGGATCTGACTTGTAAATACGGTGCCAAAGTTTCGCGAGAGTGATTCGGCGACCGTATTCAGATCAAGCGGACGCCCGAGTTGCTGCTGCATCGACGTCACCGGCTTCGATGCGATGCCACAAGGAATGATCAAGTTGAAATAATTCAGATCGGTGTTTACGTTGAGCGCGAAGCCGTGCGAAGTGACGGAGCGGGAGATGTGAACGCCGATGGCTGCGATCTTGGCCTCGGCGGTGAACATGGAGGGAAGGACGCCTTCGTCTGTCCGGTTTTCATCTGTTTGGCGGACGAAGGCGTCCGCCGCTCCATGATTTGGATCTGTCCATACGCCGGTTAGGCCTTTGACACGTTTCGTCGGAATCGTGAAATCGGCGCAGGTGCGGATCAGTACTTCCTCGAGCCTGCGCACGAATTCGACAGCGCCCAGACTTTTTCGCAGGGCGGACGAGGCGTCCGCCGCTCCACGGGCGAATCCTCGAAGATCGAAGATGGGATAGCCGACGATTTGTCCCGGACCGTGGAAAGTAACGTCTCCGCCGCGATCGCTTTCGTAAAGCTCTACGCCGCGCTGGGCCAGGAGTTCGGGCGATGCAATCACATTGGCAGCCTTCGCATTGCGCCCGAGAGTAATGACGGGGGAGTGTTGCAGCAGCAGCAACACATCGCCGATCTTCTCCGCTTTTCGCAGCTCAACCAGCTGCTGCTGCAAGCGCAGACCGGTGGCGTAGTCAATGGTGCTGAGTTGGACGAGAGAGATCAAAGCTTTCCAACTTCCAACTTCCAATTTTCATTGCCGATTTGGTACCGAAACCCTGCCGCCAATCGACAATTGGAAATTGACAATTGGCAATGGAACTTATGCGTTGATCGCCATTCCATACACACTATTCGATGCGTCGAGCATGGCCTCGGCCAAAGTCGGGTGGGCATGGATGGTCCACATCAAGTCTTCCACAGTGGCTTCGAGTTCCATGGCGGCAACGGCTTCGGCGATCAGTTCGGTAGCTTGTGGACCAATAATGTGGACGCCAAGAATCTCTCCGTAATCTGCGTCGGAAATAATTTTGATGAAGCCTTCATGTTGCCCCACGATCGACGCGCGCGAGTTCGCGGTAAAGGGAAATCTTCCGACCTTGATGTTGTATCCTGCCTCCCGCGCCTTGGTTTCGGTAAGGCCAACGCTACCGATTTCCGGATGGCAGTAAGTAGCCCCCGGTATGTGTTCAGGATTAATCGGCTTGCACGCTTTGCCCGCAATCTTCGCCACCGCGACCAGCGCCTCCATGGCGCCGACGTGCGCCAGTTGTGGCATGCCCAGGACAATGTCGCCAACCGCATAAACCCCGGGCTCAGCGGTATGCATCCAGGAATCGGTTTGAATGAATCCGCGCTCGGGCTTGATTTTTGTTTTCTCTACACCAATATTTTCAGTGCGCGGTTTGCGGCCGACGGCGATTAGTATTTTCTCGGCCTCGATTTTCTGTTGCTTGCCTTCGGCACTGATGGTCACCGCAATCCCGCTCTTGGTTTTTTCAATCTTTTCCACTTTCGCGCTGGTATAAAACGCGATGCCGCGCTTGCGATAGACGCGGGCTAATTCTTTTGAAACCTCCTCATCTTCCACCGGCACAAGGCGCGGCAGCATTTCGATGATGGTGACTTCGCAGCCGAAAGACCGATAGATCGAAGCAAACTCTACACCCACAGCACCAGCGCCCACGATGACCAGGGACTTCGGCATTTCCTTCAGGCTGAGAATTTCAATATTGGTAAGAATGCGATCATCGGCCTCGAGGCCCGGCAGCATCCGCGCTTCAGAGCCGGTCGCCAGCAGCACGTTCTTTGCTTTCAACTGGCTGCTCTTTCCTTCGTTGGCTACTTCTACGGTGATAATTCCGTTCTGCGCCGGCCCAGTGAGCTTGCCGTAACCTTTCACGGTTTCGACTTTGTTTTTCTTCATCAGAAATTCCAGGCCTTTGGCATGTTTGGCGACAATCTTCGACTTTCTTTCCTGAATCGCGCTCCAGTTCAGCTTGCGCGCATCCACTCCCTCAATGCCGAATTCTTTCGCCTCTTTCAGATGGTCCCAGAGTTCGGCGTTGAATAGAAGCGCCTTCGTGGGAATGCAACCTACATGCAGACAGGTTCCACCGAGGAATCCATCTTTTTCGATGAGGGCAGTTTTGAGTCCATACTGGCCGGCACGAATGGCCGCCGTGTATCCGGCAGGTCCGCTGCCGATAATCGCGATGTCATAAATGGTTTCTGGCAAAGGAATCGTCCTCAGTAGAAGAGATGATCAAAGGCAAACGAATGATTCTAGAACAGCGCCACTGAACCTCCAAGTACGGCTTCGAATGAAACGAAAAAAAGCCGCCTCGCGGCGGCTGTGTGTGCACTTAGAAATGAGCTAATTGTTCTCGTTGCTGGCGCGCTTCCACGAGATCAGCTCGCCGATCGTCGAGCTGGTGCTGGAGACAGGTTGTTTATATGCTTCCACCTCAGAGCGCGAAGCCTCCTCACCGACGGCGCGAATGCTGAGTCCGACTTTCTTATCCTCAGGGCTCATCTTGATAATCTTGAAGTCATGTTCGACTCCGGGTTCAAGATGCAAAGGCTGACCATTTCCATCGACGGCCTCCGACTTGTGGCACAGACCTTCCACGCCTTCCGCAATTTCCACGAACGCGCCAAAAGCCGCCACGCGCAGCACTTTGCCATGAACCACATCACCCACATGGTGGGTCTCAAAGAAAGTTTCCCACACGTCGGGCTGAAGCTGCTTCACTCCCAGCGATAGACGCCGCTTGTCGGGTTCAATCGCCAGCACGATAGCCTTTACTCGATCACCCTTCTTCAGAACTTCCGACGGATGCTTCACTCGCTTGGTCCAGCTCAAATTGCTGACGTGGACCAGACCATCGATCCCATCCTCGATCTCGATAAAAGCACCGAAGTCAGTCAGGTTTCGTACCCGGCCTTCCACGGTCATGCCTACGGGGTATTTATCGTGCAACGCATCCCAGGGATTGGTCGCCAGTTGCCGCATGCCGAGCGAGATTCGGCGCTCGGTGGGATTCACGTTGAGCACCACGCATTCGACCTGATCGCCCACATTCACCAGCTTCGAGGGATGCTTCATCCGTTTTGACCACGTCATTTCGCTGACGTGGACCAGCCCTTCGATTCCCTGCTCCAGCTCAATGAACGCGCCGTAGTCGGTCACGCTGATCACTCGCCCAGAAACGTGCGCGCCCACGGGATAGCGGTGCTCTGCGTCAAGCCAGGGATCGGGGGTCAACTGCTTAAACCCCAGCGATACGCGCTGCTTCTCTTTGTCGTACTTCAGCACCTTCACTTGAATCTGATCGCCAACGTTCACCAGATCACGCGGGTGCGTGAGACGTCCCCATGACATGTCAGTGATGTGAAGCAGACCATCTAAGCCTCCGAGGTCCACGAACGCGCCATACTCGGTCAGATTCTTTACCACTCCGGTGAGCACGGAGCCTTCTTCGAGATGCTCGAGCGTTTTATTGCGTTTCTCGCTCTGCTCGCCTTCCAGCAGTTCCTTGCGCGAGACCACGATGTTGCCGCGCTTTTTGTTGAGCTTGATGATGGTAACTTCAATCGTCTGGCCCTTCATCCCCTCGAGATTTCGAATGGGACGCAGGTCCACCTGCGATCCGGGCAGAAAAGCTCTTGCACCCAGAATGTCGACCGTCAGACCACCTTTGGTACGCTCAATCACGGTCGCCTGAATCGGCCGCTTTTCGTTGTGCGCCTTTTCCACTTCGTCCCAGGCATGAATGCGCGCCGCTTTCTGGTGCGAGAGGTTGATGTAGCCTTCCTCGTTATGCCCTTTTTCGCGCATCACATCGATCTCGTCGCCTGGCTTAACCTTTGGCTTGCCTTCGTGATCCAGCACTTCCGAGAGCGGCAACATACCTTCCGACTTAGCGCCGACATCAACTACGACATGAGTCGAGGTCAGCTTGAGCACCGTGCCCTTGATTACGCGGTCTTCTCCCACGGCCTCCTCAGTCTCCGTGGTAAAGCTCTCGAGGGCCGAAGCAAAATCCTCGCCGGCGTGCTTATCATCTGAAGAACTCACGGCCGCGGACGCGTGCGTAGTTTCCGCAACCGCAGGCGAAGTCTGATCGGTCCCGGACGCGTGCTGCTCGGGTACTCTCGGCTCGGTAGTGTTTGTTTCACTCATGTGCTGGTCGGTTAAGGTTGGCTCGGACGTCGTCGGTTCTGTTTCGGTTGCGACGGCGCTGTTCGATTCGGGGTTGTGAGCGGTGGTGTGGTCGGACAAGGTCATGCCTCTCTGCTGAAACCTCGCACTCGGTGCGGGGAAGATGCGGGGCCTGCTTGGCGGACTGCTGGATGAGTCGTTTGGTTGTGGTGGGCTCACCCTGGCGAGTGAGCTTGGACAATCCCAGCTGCCGGACGTTTTACAGAAACCCGCGTCCAAAGGGAACTCCTCGACTATAGCAACGCCTTCCAAATAGTGTCAAACGCAAATCTTCGCGGATGTTACAGGACGATTTCAGCGTTCGGATTTCGTAACCTGCTATTCATCTGCTACCCTGCCCCTTGCTATGGATTACCTCTGGACCCCCTGGCGTTACGCCTACGTCTCCACCGCCGAGAAAGCTACCGGATGCGTCTTCTGCAATGCCGTCGCCGCCAACGATGATGCGAAAACACTTATCGTTTATCGGGGAAAAAGCTGTTTCGTGATTCTCAATGCGTATCCTTACACCCCCGGCCACGTAATGATCGTTCCTTATGCCCACCTGGATGAGTTGCGCAAGCTGCCGCCCGAAGCCGCCGTTGAGATGATGGCGCTCTCGCAGCGGATGGAGTCCGTACTGCGCGAACTTTACACTCCCGACGGCATCAACCTGGGCATGAACATCGGCAAAGCCGCCGGCGCCGGCATTGCGGGACATATCCACATGCATGTCCTTCCACGGTGGGTCGCCGATGCGAATTTTATGTCGGTAGTGAGTGAGACGAGAGTTCTGCCGGAATTGCTAGAGGAGACGTGGAAGAGGATGACGGCGGCGCTGAACGCTTAGCTCTCGGCGCTGACAATCTTCTCCATTTCTTTTTCATCAATTACGGCAACGCCCAATTCCTTCGCCTTATCCAGCTTCGAACCAGCGTCCGCTCCCGCCACCACGTAATCCGTCTTCTTGCTGACCGAGCCCGTAACTTTTCCCCCAGCATCTTCGATCATCTTCTTGGCTTCATCGCGCGTGAAGTGCGCCAGCGTCCCGGTCAGCACGAACGTCTTCCCCACGAGCTTTGTGCCTCGCTGTTTTTTCTGTCCGGTTAAAGTAAGACCGGCTTCGCGCAACCGCTCGACCAGCTTGCGATTCGCCGCGATGCCGAAAAACTCCACGATGCTCTCGGCAATCCGCGGGCCCACTTCATCCACATTCTGGAGTTCCTCCACGCCAGCGCTCTCCAGCGCCTCCATTGATCCAAAATGTTCGGCCAGGAATTGCGCCGTGCGCTCGCCAACCATGCGAATGCCTAGGCCGTAGATCACCCGCTCCAGCGGACGTTTCTTCGAATTCTCAATCTCATCCAGAATGTTCTGCGCCGATTTGTCGCCCATCCGCTCCAGACTGAGCAGATCCGTTTTCGTGAGCTTGTAAATATCAGCGACATTCTTTACCAACCCGCGTTCGGTAAGCTGATTCACCAGCGCCTCGCCCATGCCATCGATATTCATGATTCCGCGCGAAGCAAAATGCAGAATGGTTTCGCGCAGCTTCGCCGGACAGTTTGCATTGACGCAGCGGTAGTCCACTTCGCCTTCTGTCCTCACAACATCCGTTCCACAAACCGGACATTTCTTCGGCATCTCGAAGTCTTTAAGGTCGCGCGGACGCGGATGCTCCTTATCATCGATAACCTTGGCGACCTTTGGAATCACATCCCCGCCGCGCTCCACCTGCACCCAATCGCCAATCTTCACGCCCAGGCGCTCGATCTCATCCATGTTGTGCAGCGTGGCATTTCTCACGGTTGTGCCGCCAATCAATACCGGCGACAGCATCGCGACCGGTGTGAGTTTGCCGGAGCGCCCAACCTGCACGCGAATGTCTTCCAGTTTTGTAATCCCCGCTCGCGCCGCATATTTATAAGCAATTGCCCAGCGCGGAGCTTTGCCCGTAAATCCGAGTTCATCCTGCAGCGCTGTACGATCCACTTTCAGGACGATGCCATCAATCTCATAAGGCAGCGACTCGCGCTTTTCCTCCCACTGCCGGATGAATGTCCACGCTTCGTCGATCCCATGCACCAACTTGCGATTCTGGTTGACCTTGAATCCGCCAGCCACAAGCGCATCGAGTGTCTTCGAGTGCCGATCAAAATAGGTACGCCCGTTCTCGAGCAAGATGTAGGGGAAGTAGTCCATGCGGCGTTCCGCCGTAATATTTGCGTCCAACTGCCGCACCGTTCCCGCTGTGAAGTTGCGCGGATTGGCAAATGTCGCAAGCCCCTTGCGCTCCCGTTCTTCATTCACTTTCTTGAAGGCCGCGGTCGGCATGAGCAATTCTCCGCGCACTTCGAAATTCGGCGGGATGCACGCCTTCTTCAATTTCTCTTTAGAAATGGAAAGTGGGACTGATCGCACGGTCCGCACGTTGAGGGTCACATCTTCGCCCACCATTCCATCGCCGCGAGTGATCCCTCGCACCAGCTTTCCATCTTCATAAATCAGCGCCAGTGACATGCCATCGAGCTTCAATTCGCAAACGTAGTCCACATCTTTTCGTCCGCTGAGCTCATGCACACGCCGCTCCCAATCGCGCAATTCTTCCTCGTTGTAAGTATTGTCGAGCGAGAGCATCGGCGATGAATGCCGAACTTTGACAAAGCCTTCGCGCGGCTTGCCGCCCACGCGCTGTGTGGGAGAATCCGCCGTGAGCAGGTCGGGATGCTCCGCCTCGGCATCCTTCAGCTGCCGCATCAGCTTGTCAAATTCGGCATCGCTGATCTCCGGCTGATCGAGAACGTAATACAAATATTCGTGGTGCCGGATCTTCTCGCGAAGAGCTTCGATCTTCTTTTCAACGTCTTTGCTGGCAACAGTCATTGCCAACAGATTATAAGTGGGAAAGAAT
>JBAVQD010000114.1:0-33557 GCA_049693675.1 Candidatus Sulfotelmatobacter sp.
AACTTGAAGCGCTCGGGACTATTGATCTGCGACCAGAACATCGGTACCAGCGGCAGAGAAATCAGAAATCCGCCGAGTGCGAAGAAATTCGCGATCCAGCGGACGGCGTCCTTGTTCTCCTTGGGAACGAACAGAAGCACAAGTGCGCCGATGAGCGGCGTGAACAGGATGATCGAGAGTATGTGGTTTTGCATGAAAAGCTCTTAGCCTTTAGCTCTTAAGCCTTTAGCTTAGAACTCTTCGCTTTTTGATTTTTAGCTAAGAGCCAAGAGCTAACAGCTAAGAGCTTACTTTCAGTGATACACGTAGTAAAAAACGAAACCTACTAAGCCCGCAGTCATCACCAGGGCATACCACTGCACCAGGCCCCATTCAAATAGGCGCGCGGGATAAGAAAGCATGCGCGCCAAAATGGCTGGGCCATTGACGCCGATACCGTCGATGATCCACTTGTCCCACCAACTGGAAATTGTGGCGGCGAGGCGCGTGATCCGTCCTGCCGCATTGACTGCGCCATCGATCACATGAGTATCGAACCAGGCGGACGCTACACCGAGTCCGAGGACGCCCAGACGCACATTTCCCAGCTTGCGGCGACCAGTGAAAACATAGTCGTAGCCTTCATCTACGTAATACTTGTGCAGCAGCACATCGTAAACAGGAGGGGCGACCGCGGCAATCGGTTCGGTGTAGCCTTTATCGGCGTGGCGATAGCTCCACCAAGCTGACCCCCATCCCAAGCCGGCGGCGGCGAGCGACAGCCCCATCAGAACCCACTCCGTGCCGGTGTTGTGCTCTTCTTCTACTCCGGCCACGAGTTGACTTGTTCTTCCCTCTTCCTGCAGTACACGCGCTTCGCTGGCGAAGACGGGTTCGAGAAATTTCGTGAAATGATCGGAGCCTCCGAGGCTGTGCGGCCAGCCCAGCCATCCAGCGACAATGGCGCAGAGTGCCAGCGTGACCAATGGTGCAGTCATCGAAATCGGCGATTCATGAATGTGGTGCTCTACGTCGTGGCTCATGCGCGGGCGGCCATGGAAAGTCAGATACATGAGGCGGAACATGTAAAACGCCGTCATGAGCGCGGTGGCGTAGCCGATATACCAAAGAAAACGGTAAGCGCCACCCTCGCGCGACCATGTTTCCCACAGAATCGCGTCCTTGGAAAAAAATCCGGCGAACGGGAAAATGCCCGCGATTGCTAGCGTGGCGATAAACATGGTGCGATGAGTTGTCGGAATCCGATGGCCCAGGTCGCCCATGTTGCGCATATCCTGCTCGCCACTCATGGCGTGGATCACGGAGCCGGCGCCGAGGAAGAGCAACGCCTTGAAGAAAGCATGCGTGAAGACGTGGAACACACCGGCGGCGAACGCTCCCACGCCGAGTGCGAGAAACATGTAACCAAGCTGCGAGACAGTGGAGTAAGCCAGCACACGCTTGATGTCGTTTTGCACGAGGCCGATAGAGGCGGCGAAGATCGCAGTTAGCGCGCCGACGATGGCAACTGTCTTCATCGACGTAGGCGCGAGCACAAACAGCGCGTTCGAACGCGCGATCATGTAGACGCCAGCCGTGACCATGGTCGCAGCATGGATGAGCGCGGATACCGGCGTGGGACCTTCCATGGCGTCGGGCAGCCAGATGTAGAGGGGGAGCTGAGCGGACTTGCCACAAGCCCCGACGAAGAGTAGCAAGGTGGCGGCCGTGATAATGGGATCACCGATCGAGAAGTGGCCACTACGAGCAGCGGCGGTCACGTCGATGAAGCGCAACGAACCAAAATACCAGGCGACGAAGAACATCCCCAGCAGAAATCCGGCATCGCCGATGCGGTTTACGATGAACGCCTTCGCAGCGGCGTCGCTCGCCGACTTGCGATGGAAATAGAAACCGATCAGCAGATACGAGCATAACCCCACTCCCTCCCAGCCAACGAATAGCAGCACATAATTGTTGGCGAGGATGAGCGTGAGCATGGAGAACATGAAGAGGTTCAGATATCCGAAAAAGCGGTAGTAGCCGCCCTCATGCGCCATGTATCCGATGGAATATATATGGATCAGCATGCCGACACCGGTTACGAACAGCAGCCAGATGCTGGAGAGCGGATCGAGCAGGAAGCCGGCGTCGGCGTGGAACGGAGCTTGCGAACCGTCGTGAGTGGTGTAGGTTAAGTGGCCGGTGTCGCTGCCGAGCCACGTATAAAGAATCGTCTCATACGGCTGGTGGAAATTTTCTGGCGTGGACGACCACGCTGAGTATTGCCAGACTGCGCCGCAGGCCATGATAAAAGCCAGCACAATGCTGCCCACGCAGACGGCGCTCACCGTGGCCTTCTGCAGCTTGCTGCCGAAAAAGAACATGAGGGCCGCGCCTAAGGCGGGCAGCAACGGGATCAGCCAGATGTGGGTAAGAAACATTTCGTCAGTCGTTAACCGATGCAGCTGTCATTCTGACCGGAACAAAGAACCTCTGCATTTTCTCGTCGCAGGCAAACTGCATAGGTCCTTCGCTTCGCTCAGGATGACAATGTTACTGTTTGGTCTTTCTACCACTTCAACAAGTTCACTTCGTCAATGTTGACCGTCTCTTTATTGCGGAAGAAAGCGATTAGAATTCCGAGGCCGACTGCGGCTTCCGCGGCAGCATCGGTGATAATGAAAATGGCGAAGACCTGGCCGTGCAATCCTCCCCACATGCGGGAGAACGCAACCAGGTTCAGGTTCACTGCGTTCAGAATCAGTTCAATCGACATCAGAACGATGACTACGTTACGGCGGGTAAGCACCCCGATGACTCCGAGCAGAAACAGGGCTGCGCCGAGAACTAAATAATGCAGTGTCGTGATGTGAAGAACCGATTCCATATCAGCTTCCAGCTCTTAGCAGTTAGCGATTAGCCCTTAGCATTTGGCCATCCGTGCGTTTGCCACCATCAGCAACAAGCTTTGCTGGCTAAGTGCCAATTGCTAATTGCCTGCATCAAATCCTCTTCTTCGCCATCACCACTGCTCCGATAATTGCCACCAGCAGCAGCAGTGAGGCGATTTCGAAGGCGAACATATATTGCCCGTATAGCAGGCTTGCGATCTTCTGCGTGTTGTCGTTTTCCAACATGGGTAGCGCGTGTTCCGGAAAGATGTTTCTCCCCTTTGTGAATACCACCATGAACAATCCGCCGAGCGCAGTTGCCGCGATGATCCCGATTACCCACTGGCTGTTAAACTGACGTTCTCTCACCGAGCGGTCGATGCTCACCAGCATGATCACAAACAAAAACAGCACCATAATTCCGCCGGCATAAAGGATAATCTGCACGCCAGCGACGAACGGGGCATAGAGCATCAAATAGATCGATGCCTGCGCCAGCAGCGTGACGATCAATGCCAGCGCCGAATGCACGGGATTCTTCCGCGTGATCACCAGGATGCCGCCGATCAGCATGATCCCGGAGAGCAGGTAAAAGAAAAATGGTGTGGCTACGGGTGCCATAAATAAGTGCCTATATCCAACGCCACAGCGGCAAAATTATCTGCTGCAAGATTTCGGACCGCAGTCCCATGACGCCAGTACAAAGAAGAACCGCCAAGCCCATCGGCAGCAAAACCTTCCATCCCATTCGCATGAGCTGGTCAAAGCGATATCGCGGGAACGTGCCACGATACCAGATATAGAGGTACATAAAGCCGGCAACTTTGGCCGAGAACCAAAAGATGTCCTGAATGCGAACGCTTACCTTGGGAATGAATAAAACCAAGCCGACCAAACCGAGAACCACGCCAAAGCCCGCGAGTCCGATAGTTTGAATGCGGAACAGCGGATGCTTGGGCATGCGTGCCGCATTGTAGAAACACATCGCGGCGAACAGAAGAAACGTTACTCCCGGGAAAAGTGAGAAGACGAGGTCCCAGGTTGAATTGTTGAGAAGATTCGGAAACGGCCGCAGCCATCCGCCAAGCCAGAGCGTGACCGCGATGGAAGAAACCGCGATCATAGCGGAATACTCGGCAAGAAAGAATAAAGACCAGCGGAAGCCGCTGTATTCGGTGTGAAAGCCGGCAGTGAGTTCGGATTCAGCTTCAGCCAAGTCGAAGGGTGCGCGGTTGGTTTCGGCGACCATGGCAACGGCGAAGATGAAGAAGGCAACCAGCCCAAGCGGAAAGAATTTAAAAATGAACCATTCCCCTTGCGCCTGTTGTGCCTGAACAATGCCGATCATGCTAAGGGTTCCGGTTCCAGTCGCGTTCAGGCTGGTCATAAGAATGGCAGAGACCACCGCTAATCCCATTGCGACCTCATAAGACACCATCTGGGCACTGGAGCGCAGCGCACCGATCAGCGGATAATGCGAGTTCGATGCCCAACCCGCCATTACGATCCCCAACACGCTGAGCGACGAGACGCCGAGCATGAACAGGATTCCAATGTTCATGTCGGTGATAGCGTGCGTAGGGCCAAACGGGACTACGACAAAGGTTGTGAACGCCGCCAGCACAACCACAAATGGGGCGACCCAAAAGATAACGGCGTCGGCCTCGGAGGGCATGATGTCTTCTTTCAGCAACAGCTTGATGGCATCCGCGATGGGCTGCATCAAACCGTGGGGACCAACCCGCATCGGGCCTAGCCGAACCTGCATGTGCGCGAGGATCTTGCGCTCGAGCCAGTTCATCGCGATCACTGCGCCGGACAGGCCCGCGAACACCAGCAGAATGTAAACCAGCACCCAGAACATATTTCCCGCGGCGCCGGGGGTTTGCGTACTGCCGAGGTAAGACGTGATGTAGTGAACGATCTGGCCCATCAGCGATCCACCTCGCCGAGAACAATATCGAGCGTGCCGATCACGGCGATCACGTCAGCCACGAGTTGGCCGCGGCACATCACATCGAGAGCCTGCAGATTCACAAATGAGGGCGGACGGACCCGCACGCGATAGGGCTGGGTGGATCCATCGCTGACGATGAAATATCCAAGCTCGCCTTTGGGTGCCTCGATCGAGTGGTAGACCTCGCCCGCTGCGGGTTTCATGACTTTAGGAACCTTAGCCATGATGGGGCCTTCGGGGAGTGCCTCCACCGCTTGCTCGATGATGCGCACGGATTGCCGCATCTCAGCCATGCGCACCAGATACCGGTCGTAGGTGTCGCCATTCTCCCCGATCGGAATATCGAAATCGAAATTTTTATAGTTAGCGTACGGCTGCGCTTTGCGAAGGTCCCATTTCACTCCGCTCGCCCGCAGAACCGGACCGGTCACCCCCAACGCGATGCAATCCTGAGCAGAGATAGTTCCAACATTCCTGGTGCGCTCAACCCAGATTCGGTTGGTGGTGAGCAGTTCTTCGTATTCGTCGATTTTGGGACGGAAGAAATCGAGGAAATTCTTCACGTCCTTCTCGAAGCCGGCGTAGGTCTCATACTGCAGGCCGCCGATGCGGAAAGCGTGAGTGGTAAGGCGAGCGCCGCAATATTTTTCGTAGATCTTCAGAATCTCTTCGCGGTCGCGGAAGGTGTAGAAGAGTGGCGTGATGGCGCCGATATCGAGGGCGTGCGTGCCCAGCCATAGTTGATGGCTGGCGATGCGGTTGAGTTCGGTGAGGATCACGCGAACATGCTGCGCGCGCGGCGGCGCTTCCACATTGAGAAGCTTCTCTACTGTCTCGCAGTAGCCTAGCCCATTCGAGACCGCCGCAACGTAATCCATACGGTCGACATAAGGATTGAACATCGTATAAGTGCGATGCTCGCCAATCTTCTCCACGCCACGGTGCAGGTATCCGATCACGCACTCGAGGCCAAGAACTTTTTCGCCATCGAGGCGGAGAATGACCCGTAGCACGCCATGCGTGGCGGGATGCTGCGGTCCCATGTTGATGACGAGCTCGTTTGCATCAAGAAACGGCTTCTCGGGAGTTTCGAGATCGAGATGCGAGAGCGAACTGTTCGGGTCGGTCATTCGAGGCAAGTGTCGTGTTTAATGGAAGTTTCTTTCATTGGCCGCTTTCAATGCCCAGGTTGATCTGCACCCACTCGTTATCCTGCTGGAGAATACCGTAATCTTTGCGGAGCGGATGTCCCTTCCAGCTATCGGGCAGCAAAATCCGTTTCATGTCGGGATGTCCGTCGAACTTAATACCGAACATGTCATAGACTTCGCGCTCCAACCAGTTGGCGGTTGCCCAGATGGGAACCACGCTGGGTAGGCTTGCCCCATCGAGAATTTGTGTGGTCACGCGAATGCGTTGGTTGCGGGCAAAGGAATAAAGCACCCAGATAACATCGAATTGCTTCTCGCGTTTCGGATAATGCACCGCCGTGATGTCGACGCAGTAATCGAACTGCTCTTCATTGCGCAGGACTTGAAGAATCTCAGGAATCAGGGAGCGATCAACCACCATGTAGTTCTGCCCGGCATAGGTCAGCGGCTCGAAGCCGGAACCGTAGGAGCTTTTGAGTTTCGCGATCATCGGTGAATCCCAAGGAGTAGGAACTGGCGCGGCTGGCTTGGCGGGAGCGGCTGGTTTCGCAGCAGGTGTTGCCGGGGCTGTGGCTGCGGGTTTTGGAGGAACAGGCGAAGCGGGCGACGGAGGCTTTTCAGCGGAAGTTTTGGGATCGGACTGAACGGAGCCGGAAGCACTTGCTTTCACGCCGCCGGGGACGGATGTTTGATCCGCCGTCGGTTTCGGCTCACCTTCCGGCGGCGGTGTAGAGGGCGATTTGATTTCATCCGGCATTAGGCGGCGAAGGCACAAACCTCAGGCGCGCAGGGTTTCGGAGAGAACGTTAATTTTTATCAGCTTGAGGATGCGGTGTCAACGAGCTTGGTCACAAAAGATAGCGGCCTTACAATTTGTGCAACAATCTCTCAACGCTTTCTACGCGCGCGCTTGCGCCTGGTAAGACTCGATCAGATCGCGAATGCGCTGCGCGTCTTTTTTGCGATGGCCGTGGCTGGTAATGGGATCGGTGCCGCCCGTGGATTCAATGACAATCTCAGCCCAAAGCACACCGGTGGAGATATGGACGGAAGCAACTTTCGAGATGGGAATGCTCTCTTCGTTTCTGCCAAACCAACGCGACTTCACACGGCTGACTCGCATCGGGCTGACTATGATCCGAGTTGGGAAGATGAAATTGCCTTGGGTCCAGCGACTGGCAGCAAAGGTTTCTGCAGAGGGCTCGGCAGCAGGAGTGGCAGGCGTTACACCCATTCCAGCGCGCCCTTTCCCCAAACCCAGATGTAGCCGACGATTAAGATAACGAGAAAGATCAAAATCTCAACCAGCCCGAAAACTCCGAGAGCTTTGAATTTGACTGCCCAGGGAAACAAGAAAATGGTTTCCACATCGAAGACCACAAACAGAATCGCAATAATGTAGTAACGGACGGTGTAGCGGCCGCGCGCGTTGTCGATGGGATCGATGCCGCACTCGTAGGGCATCAACTTGGTCTTGCTCGGATTGTCCGGACGGACCAGCTTGGCGGCCAGAAGTGTGATCGGAAGAAACACGCCGATGACTGCCATGAAGATAAAGATAGGAACGTAGTTTTGCGGCATCGTGTGCCTCGGCTGTCAACGGTAACACAAACCTCGACCATAGTATCGCCGACTGCGCGCAGCTTCAAGACTCTTGTGAAGCTGTACCGGACAGATCCGTCCCGCGATCCACTGGGATTGGGTTTTCATTTCTCCCAGTGCGTTGAATTGAACTGTTTAGGATCGAAGACGGCGGAATCGAGCTTGACGTTGTCGCGGACATCCGAATACTCCTCGCTAAACACCATCTTGTTGTCGACGTGCATCTCCACCCGTGCGGCGATCCAGCCACCCCCGAGTTTGCGGTAATCGGTGAAGCGAATGTCCTCGGCTTTCTTGGGATCGCTGCGCGCAGGCTCCAGCACGCGAACAAATAGCAACGTGTCTTTTTCCACCCAGAATTGGCGGGACTGCAACTCACCCTTTGCGGCACCGACTACGTAAACCGGATGGCCTTCCCAGGTGTCTTCACGCAGCTTCGTCAAGTCATAGCCTTGTGCCTTGACGACGTCGATCGTAGTCTGCGGATCTTGCCGGTAGACGTCGAATCCCAATACCAGCAGCATGTTCACCAGCGGCCGGCTGCCTGTAACTTTGCCGTCTTTCATGGTGGTCACATTGCCGTCTGCCAGAACGTATCCATTTCCGTCAGCGGCAGGCCCAATGTCGATACGCAACTTGCCCGGCAACAAAGCGGCCTCGTACCAGGTCTCAACTTTGGTGCTTCCGTCCGGGTTATAAGTAGTGCTCTTCTGGGTAAACGTGACCGTCTCATACCATGATGCTTTGTACCGCTTGTGCATCGCACGCAAGACCCCTTCGCCATTGTTGATTTCCTGAGCATGAGCGAAGGTAAAACCCAGAAATAGAATGATGAATAGCCGTCTCATTTTCCTCCTCGACTTTTATCAATAGTTAGGTTTCTGCCAGAAATCCTACCCTATCCAACAAATTGCGGCAGGGTCGAGATAAGAATCGGAAGTGCGCCAGCGGATCTCACGGAAATCTATCGGGAAACACAAAGACATTGCGAGCAAGGTCCGAACGCAACGTCGCTTCGCAATAGTAGCGGCTCAGGATGCCATCTCTCCAGGTAAGTAAATCAGGATTGCGGCGGGCGAATTCCTGCCAATCTCTGACGCTGTGGCGGGCCATGCGCTCACGAATCAAAAAGAAGTAAGCGCAGGTAATGATTTCGTTATAGAGCTGCGGCTTGCCGTTGGCGACGGCGAATTGTTTCAGCGCGCTGGTGAAGCTCTCGAGAGCTGCGAGAATCGGATACTCGCTGAGATAGGCGAAGGCCAGGTGTACGTGATCGGCGTGGTGAAATGAATCAGGCGAGATGAGGCCGCCCTCGAAATCGTCGATGAGTTTCCGATGGTCCATGCAAGGCAGCGGGGGCTAGCTCCCTTTTCCCACGGCAACCGCCCAAGCAGCGGCCGTGTAGATGGCAAGATTTCCAACTTCATACAGGCCGTGCAGCAGATGAATGGCAATGCCGAGGGCAAACACGGCCACCAAAAGCCAGGCGCCGCGGATGGCGGTCCGCGGAATCAGCATGAGAACACAACCGGCGATTTCACCCAATCCCAGAATTAGCCGGATTACGTTTGGCAGGTGAGTCCTCGAAAAGGCCTGAGCAGCACCCGGCAGTACAAACAAAATTGCTTCGATCAGAATCACTAATCCCAGGGTCCACTGCAGGCCGGTGAGGGCGATATTGGTGCGGTGCGCGGTCATAGGTATCTTTATTTCCAATTTCTATTTCTCGATTTCTATTTCTCAGCCGTTCGCCGGCGGGCGGCCCGCGCCTTGATTTCTTTGAGGCGATGGCTGGCGCCGGAATCCAGATCAAAGTCGTAGAAGCGCTTCAGCTCCTGAATTCGCTCAAGAGAGACTGCACTGAACGGCGTTTTTCCATCGAAGGCATGCAGGACGATGCCCTCCAAGAGATCGCCGAGGGTCATGTCATGGTATTCAGCGAAAGCCTTCAGAATTTTCAGCAGGCGCTTTTCCATGCGGATACCGGTTTGCACGCGCTCGACCAGAAGCTTTTGATCGTCAATCATTTGTACCAATGTACCACAGTACCAAAATGAAAGCAAATGGGATGCGATGATCAAGCCGCAACCCTATGAGTTGTTTATAATCGCGGTTCACCATTTTCCACAGATTTACCGCGCCCCGGGCGCAATTCCCGATTAAAGGATTCTCTTGGCTTTCGACGAGAACGTTTACGAATTACGGCGCCAGAAGTTGAAACAGATTGAGGCGCTGGGACAAACGGCGTACCGCAGCAAGTACGATTTCACCCACACCATTCCGCAAATCCTCGCGGATTATTCGGGTAAGACTGCCGAGCAACTGGAAAATCCGCGGGTCAATGTGCGGGTGGCCGGACGCATTATGGCGATTCGCCTGATGGGCAAGGCAGGCTTCTCGCACCTGCAGCAAGGCGGCCAGCGGCTGCAAATTTACGTGAAGAAAGATGCCGTCGGCGACGCCGGTTTCGAGCTATACAAGTTGCTCGATATTGGCGATCACATCGGCGTGAGCGGATATTTATTTCGCACCCGCACCGGCGAACTCACGATCCACGTGGAGGAGATTACGTTCCTCAGCAAAGATCTTTTGCCTCTGCCTGCCGGCAAGACGGTCCAGGCCGATGACTCTAACGTCGGTGGCGCCAAGAAATGGAACGAACTTACCGACGTGGAGCTGCGTTATCGCCAGCGTTATGTCGATCTGGTAGTGAATCCCGAAGTGCGGGAAGTTTTTCTGAAGCGCAGCAAGCTGGTGCAATCGCTGCGGCGAACGATGGAGGCGCACGGATTTGTCGAAGTCGAGACTCCGATGATGCAGCCGATCGCGGGCGGGGCCGTGGCGCGGCCGTTCGTGACTCATCACAACACGCTCGATATGGATTTGTATTTGCGCATCGCGCCGGAACTTTACTTGAAGCGGCTGGTGGTGGGCGGATTCGATCGCGTGTATGAAATCAACCGCAACTTCCGCAATGAGGGACTCGGCTGGAGATGGAATCCTGAATTCACCATGCTGGAGTTTTATCAGGCTTACACCGACTACCAGGGCATCATGGATCTTACGCAGGAGCTAATCACGCTGGCTGCAATCGATGTGAATGGCGGCACGAAAGCGAAGTGGGGCGATCAGGAGATTGACTGGGCGAACTGGCGGCGATTCACGATGCGGGAGGCCATCATTCATTACTGGCCGGAAGTTGCCGGAGCAAAGCCAGTGATGAGCGATTTCGGCTCCCCCGACGGCGTGAAGAGATTAGTTGAGCGGTTTAATCAGGCTCAGCCGCATATGCCATACAACGAAAACGAACCGCTAGGTAAAACGATCGCGGCTCTTTTCGAAGCTGTGGCCGAAGAGCATCTCACCCAGCCGACGATCATCTACGAGTTCCCCACCGCAGTCTCGCCGCTGTCGAAGCAGAAGCCGGAGGAGCCGGATTGGACTGAGCGCTTCGAAGTTTACGCCGGTCAGATGGAGATATCGAACGGCTTTAGCGAACTCAACGATCCTGAGGATCAGCGGCGGCGTTTCGAGTCGCAGTTAAAAGAACGCGAGCGCGGCGACGACGAAGCTCACCAAATGGATGAAGACTACATTCGAGCGCTTTCGTATGGAATGCCTCCGGCAGGGGGGTGCGGCGTGGGCGTTGATCGGCTTTGTATGCTGCTGACCGATTCGCATACCATTCGGGACGTTATTCTCTTTCCTCTGCTGCGGCCGGAAACAGAATCACACGCAGCGGACCCGGCCGACACGAAGGAAAAGCTTTAACTCATATGACTTAAGCTATTAACTTTCTAGTACCTAACAATGCACTAGAAACCCGGCAACAACACTTTCTATACTTTCAGCATCCGATTTAGGCGAAGAATTGGCAGCGCTACCGTAGCGTCCCGCAAGGCTTGGACGTTGGGTCGGTAGCGCTTTGCTTTTTTTGTGCGAACTCATTTGTGCAAACTCATTCGACGGAGCTTGCGCGCCCGTTCTTATTTCCCTGCAGTTCGTGGCGGCTCGTACGGAGGCTTGTCAGGGCTGAAGTTGCTGCTTAAATAATCGATCAATGCGTCACGGTCAGATGGGTCGACGATCGCTCCCCACTTCGTCATCTTATCCACTTCCTTGGTCCACGTTGCTTTATTCAAGCGCTGTTGCAGGATGATGCGCGCTTCGTGGCATTCCATACAAGCTGCTGTGGCTTTCGTCTGCATAGGTCCCGGAGGTAAGTCAGCTGTCACGTTGGCCGGAACACTTTTCTGCGCCACTAATGCAGGTGCAAGAGTGAAGATAGCAATTGTCGAAATTATAAGCGGCAGTTTAACGAACACCGTTTTATGAAACATGCACGTCCACCTGATCGATGACGTTGTAGAGATAGCCGCTGGGATTCCACAACGGCATAGCGGGCTGAGTGCGTCCTTGACTATCCGCCGCCCGTGACCGGATGGTGTGATCGCCAGGTTTCATGATCTTCGATTCGCAACTCCAAAGGCGCCATGCATAGTGAGATTGATCGTGGCCGAGCTTTGCCGGATTCCAGTTCGCACCGCCATCGGTTGAGATTTCGACTTTCGTAATATCGGCTTCGCCCGCCCATGCCGCGCCGTGCACGACCACATTGCCGGCCTTCAAAGTAGCTCCATCACTTGGACCCGCAATTACGGACTTCACATTGAGTGCGGTAATCGGATGCGTATCTTCGGGCTTCACGGCTTCGCCGGGCTTCACCGGATGGTTCGGCAGGCTGTAACCTGGACTCATAAAATTGCCAACGAACTCAGCCTCGAGCACCTTGATCTCGGTAAGCCACTTGCAAGAGGCAGCGCCGATCCATCCAGGAACGAGCGCACGCGCGGGAAAGCCGTGATGCTTGGTGAGCGGCGATCCATTCATGTGCGTGGCGATGAGCGTATCGGCGTCGATCGCCTTTTCAATTGGGATGCTGCGAATGAAGGGGGGCACTTTGCCGGGAACCTCATCGAGGCCGCGGAACATGACGTGCTTGCCCGCCGGTTTCACCCCGGCGCGCTGCAGCACATCGCGAAGCCGCGGGCCGGAAAAGCGGGCGGTGCCAACCGCACCCTTGCCCCACTGAATGCCCGGGACCTGCGGGCGATACAAGGTGCGGCCGTTGCCAGCGCATTCGAGCGTATTTACAACTGAGTGTGCCCCAATTTTGGAGAGTTCGGCGAGACTCAGTACAATTGGCTTGTCCACTTCGCCGCCAACTGAGACTCGCCAGTCTTTAGCATCGAGCTCCGTAGGTTCGAACATGTGGTTGCGCACGAAAAAGTGCGGGACTGGCGTGAGCCAGGTATTGAAATACTCGACAGGACTCTCCAGATCGATGAAGCGGAATGAGCGAAGAACCATACCTTCTTCGCCGGGGAATGAGACCTGTTGACTTTGAGGAAGCGTCCATAACAATACCGGCGCAGCGCCTGTGAGGAGCGCCGCTCCCGACATCTGCTTAAGAAACTCGCGTCTTGAGTTCATAATTCAACCCATCATTTCACAATAGTGTCTCGCGATATTGTATTGCGACCAGAAAGATTCCCAAATCCACATTCACTGTTTCTCGTAACCAAGTTAACACCGCCGGCCCGGAAAAGGAGAGTAGCCAAAGTCGGGCCGGCGGCGCTTCCGAAGGGAACGCCCCTTCGAAAAGTTGAACGTTGAAAACCGTTTACCCGCATCGAATGCGGACGCGAGATCCTGCCTTCGATTACGGCAAGATGTAACGGAAGGACGTAAAGACCATATTGTCCAGTCCTTCCGGCGACACGCCGACCCCTTTCGTAAAGCCGGTACCAGACCAAGTGTCGCGAGTTACGTAGGAATACTGTGTCCCGAACTGGAACCTCCCCCTGGGCCCGCTATAAAAGCGGTACCAGAAGCCGATGGTTCCCTCGATCAAAGCGCGCGTATCGGCCGTGCAACTGCTGAGGCTGGCGGGAGTGAACCCGGTGTCTACGGTGGGAGGCAATTCGGTGTAGCAACCGGAATTATTAAAGAGCGGGGCTCCATAACCGACCTCTTTTCCTGTAACGGGGTCAAAGCTGGCCGTCCGCGCAGCATATTCGACGCCACCGTAGCCGTAGATATCGAATTTCTTGGCACGGTATTCGAGAGTGGTTAATTCGGCGAAATTCTTGATCAAATGAAGCGTGCCGTCGCCGTTGATTGAGACGTCGGACAGTCCACCCGCAGCGTAGCGTCCGGCTCCATCACCGGCCAAGGCTTTCAATCCGAGAACGATATGTTTATGGTCGAAGGCCCAGCGTGCGCTCGCACCGAAAGCGCCACTAGATTTGGAAGCGTTGTAGGCCCCTAAAGCGTTGGGACCGGTTCCCGCGCCATTGGGGCAAGGCCCGGTTGTTGCCGGTGCAACGAGTGCCACTTCACCGCAGGGAAACACTCGGCCGGTAAACCGGTTCAATATGCCGAAGATCTCATAGTGCCCGAAGCCGGGATCAAAGGCCACCTTCGCGATAAGATCGGGCGAAGGATTGAAGGTGTAATTGGCAGTAGTGTTGTAGCTGTTGCTGGCACCCGCCTGACCTAGGAGAAAATTATTTCCGTTGCCGTGCGTGGTGAGAGTGCCTTGCGGCGCTTCTACGGCGAATGCCAGCGCGACTTTGTCTCCGAAGGCTTTGGTAATGCGGATTCCAGCCTGGCGGGCATAAACGAAGCCGACATTGTAAGTCGCGTCGATTGTCTTTGGTCGGGCATCATTAGTCCTGCCCAAGTCATCATCCGGAGCGATGCCTTTACCGTTCTCTGTCGCCAGAGACCACATCTGCCCGCCCAGGAAACTCCAGCCATTATCCATTTTGGCTTGTACCCAAGCCTGGCGGAGACGAAGAGTGTAGCTATTCGTTGAGTTGGAGGTGGAAGTGAGGCCGGCTGAGAGAAAGTCAGCCGAGACGTAGCTGGAAAGATCTACTCTTCCCGCCTGACCATTGACAAAAGCTGTGATTTTCGATTGGCGGCCTGACCCGAAAAATTCCGGAACCGAACTCTGCGAGGCGCCAGGCGTCGTCAGGGAGTTGAAGGGGGTGGCAACGTCCGCTCCGAGGGCTCGGGAGCGGCGAACAAATTCGGCAGCGGCATATCCGCCCGGTGTAATGCTAATGCCTCTGAAACGAATCGTGAGCGGACCTTCGATCGGACTTGGGCCGGGCCTCGTGCCCGAGTCTTGAGGGTTCTGAGCAGTGGGGGGAACGTTACCCTGTTGCAGCGCAGCGTCGCTAACGATCGCAGCCACTGCCGCTTCTTGCTGCGGAGCGAGTCGCGTATTGGACTTGCCGGCAGCTTCCGCCGCGGCTTGCTGGGCCTGTTGACGTTCCAGTTGCTCGGTGAGCCGGTTGATTTGCAGTTGCTGCGCGGCCAGAGCATCTTTCAGGGCTTGAATATCCGCAGCGGTGACAGCAGGCGGAGCGGGGGCGGTCGCCCCATCTTTGGCAGCGGGCGCACCTGAGGGTGGGTTTTCTGCCCATGCGGCGGCGATCAAAGCCGCGACTGCAAAAGCAGTGATGATCAGCTTCTTGCTCGGTTTCATGGAATTGGCAATCCTCTCCTTTGGGTTTTGTTCAAAAGCTTTTCGTTGAAGGCCTCACAGAACCTCCTCGGAATTGTCGTACTGTATTGTGTTTATTATCACTATAGATTTAGTAGGGTTAAGAAAATACCACTACTGCCTTTCGTTGAAACTATTAATTTGCAACGAACTTTCGTGGGGCCGCTAGAATTGATTGAGGCTATCTACGGCGTTCACTCACTCTTGTTTCCCCCAACCACCATGGACAATACGCTTCCCTTTTCCTTCTTCTTCGGTGTTCTCTTCGCTTTGGGTGCGCGCGGCGCCGGATCGGCGATGAGGTCGGCCAGAGTTGTGTTTTCCAGAATGTTGGCCGCCGCGTCGCGCACGTCGAGAAATAGCTGGTAGAGGGCGCGGTGCGGGAGGTCGCGGTCAATCAGGGTGCGCAACTGTTCGGCGTCACCAAATGGCGCCAGCGGCCCGTCAATCAAACGCATGATCTCGCTGAGCCGGATGTCAGAGGGATCACGCCGCAACTGATATCCGCCTTTGGCTCCGCGCACGCTCTCGACCATGCGCGCGTTCTTCAGTTCAAGGAGGATGAGTTCCAGAAATTTCTCTGGAAGATTTTCCTCGTACGCGATCTCGCGGATCTTGATCGCTCCCTGGTTGTGGCGACGGGCCAACATCATCATCGCCTGCAAGGCATACAGTCCCTTTTGTGATATTTTCATGGCGGCGCCATTATGCCATAAAGTCTATGGTATTAATAGACTTTATCCCGCTACGCCTGCAATCGATTAGCCATTCCTGCATCGTGGCAGGAGGATTCCGACAGCTTATTTTCAATGGTTTGGAAAATGGCTCTGGGGGGAGAGTATTACAGTGTGCAGCCGATTGCAGCTCGAAAGAACAACCGGTTTCCTCAGCTTGCAATCGCTTCGGATTCGGCCTCGGGCAACACGCGCAGAACTTGCACCGTGATATTGTCCGGTCCGCCGCGCTGCAATGCCAGCTTCACCAGGACGGCGCAGCACTCAGCGGGATTGTTGCCTTTCACGGCCGCCTCGAGTTCTTCATCGCTCACTACGCCCCACAAACCGTCCGTACAGAGAAGAAGATAGTCGGAGTCCTGCAGGGGCATTGCCTGTTCGGCCCGCTGTACGGCTACTTCGATGCCTGCTCCCAAGGCGGCGGTAAGTATGTGCCGTTGCGGATGCCTCTCTGCATCTTCGGCGCGGACAATGCCAGTCTCGACCAGTCGGCCCACATAGGAGTGGTCGCGAGTGAGACGCGCGATGCTGGCCCCGCGCACCAGGTAAAGGCGGCTATCTCCGACGTGAGCAAAATAAAGCTGGCGGTCGCGGATCACGAGCGCTGTGCACGTGGTGCCCATGCCGTGAAGCGCGGGATGATGCCCGGCGTAGCTTTGGATTCTTTCGTGGGCTCGGGCAAATGCTTCGAGTAGGGCAACGTGCGGATCGTCCCCGACTACATTGTCGTAGACCTCACGAACTGTTTCCACGGCCAACCGGCTCGCCTCCAGGCCGCCTTCGTATCCGCCCATGCCGTCGGCGATCACCGCCAATCTGCCTTTACGCTGGAGTTCTCCCTCCGCCGTCGGCTCCCAATAAAGAAAGGAATCCTCATTGTTCTCGCGCTGGCGACCAACATCGCTCAGGCTTGCCACTTCCAATCCAGACTTTACATTCATAGGATCAAGTACTACTTCCAGCTCCGGCCGTGCGGTGAGAAACCACACGCGACTTCAATTGCTCACGACCAGCATGAGGTATGGCCCCGCCATTATAGACAAGTTGGCGCGGCAAAACGCAGAGCACCAGAATCTGTTCGGAAAACAAAAAAGCCGCGGTCGGCCGCGGCTCTTGTCCTGAATTCGGGAAGTCAGATTCCGAAACTACTTTCCATCATGTTTATCTTTGTAGATTCGCCTGCTCGTGCGGTTCTGTTCCCGGTTGAGCTGTCGTTGCTCGCCTTTGGTCAGGTGACCGTTATGAGCGGCCATGTCGGCCTTTTGCTGGTTCTCGATATCCTGCTCCCGGTTTTCCACGCGCGATGCCTGTCCAGGCGTCCATGGTACCGTTCTGGACCCCATTCGCGATGCGGTCCTGCTGGTTCTGCTCGCGGGTGTTCACTTCGTTGACGCGAGGATGGCCGGGATCGACTACGCCTGGTCCCGCGCCGGATGTGTTGTTGTCTTGGGTTTGAGCAGAGGCAGCGCCAACCAACATCAGACCACCCGCTGCCAGGACTAAGAGCGACTTCGTGACTTTGTTGATCATGTCAGAGCTAAACCCCCGCACCGAAGTTTAGTTGTGAAGTTTTGTAATCAATAATTACGAAAGGAGTTGAGGCTGAGGTGTTCGAAGGGTACCGGAAGTCACTCGGGGGATGGTTACCAACGTCAGATTTACTGATCGAATCAGGCCTGCGTCGGCAGCCGGTGCGAGAACTGAAGGCCGCCCGTTCTCTCGTGGGCGCTACAGGAATCACTGTATACCATGGGTGTTAAGGCGCCAACTATCATCCTCGGACGCTGTTGGGGTTTGGCGCACTTTCTTCGCCAGGTGCCTGAATTGGTGCGAACGGTTCGCCAGACTTCGGGGGCGCAGCGACTCTGGTGCATAGATTGAGTAAGACAGATTCAGAATGATCTCTGGTCAAATACTGATTGTCGACGATAACGAGGCGGTCAGAAAGAGCCTGCGTTCCCTGCTTTCTTCCCGCCCGGGCTGGAAAGTCTGCGGAGAAGCAGTCGATGGGCTGGATGCCATTGAGAAAGCTAAATCGCTGCGGCCGGATATCGTGCTCATGGATATCTCGATGCCAAGGATGAATGGCCTAGAGGTGGCGCGTGCGATTCGGCAAGAGCTCGCTGACGCGAAGATTTTGATCATGAGCCAACACGACCCCGCATCGCTGCTGCCCAGTGCCATTCAAGCCGGGGCGAACGGCTGTGTCGATAAGAGCCAGCTTGCGACGGACTTGTTGTCGAGCATCGAAAGTCTCGTGGGATCTGCGCAGGCTCGCGGGATCGCTAACAGCGATTGAGCTGCATCCGCATCGCCGCGGCACACTGGGATGCCTTATAGACAATTCATGACCATCGGGATCACGCGGCGGCTTGTACTTAGCTTTCTCCTTGCGGTAATCGGTCAGCTGCTCCTCGGACAGGCCGCCCGCCCAGCCCGTGGCTCAAGGCTGCCGGAGTATACATTCAGGATCGTTCGAAGCTTCCCTCATGACTCAAGCGCTTTTACCCAGGGTCTCGCCTACTATGACGGATTTCTATATGAAAGCACTGGACTGAAGGGCCATTCCTCCCTGCGCAAAGTGCGTCTGGAAACCGGTGAAGTTATTCAACGCGTCGACTTGCCCTCTGAACTTTTTGGAGAAGGAATCACCCTGCTGAAGAATCAAGTGATTCAGCTGACCTGGCAGTCGCATACTGGATTCGTCTATCGATTGAGCGACTTTCAGATGCTCCGGCAATTCTCTTACTCGGGAGAAGGCTGGGGCTTGGCAACCGACGGTCATCAGATTTTTATGAGCGACGGCACGTCTGAGATTCGTGTGCTCGATCCCGTTACGCTCGCAGAGAATCGCCGCTTTACGGTTCATGAAGGAAACAAGAGTGTAAAGGAGTTGAATGAACTGGAGTTCATCGATGGTGAGCTTTTCGCCAACGTGTGGCAGACGGATCGAATCGCGCGGATCTCGCCACAGAACGGTGACGTAGTCGGCTGGATTGATCTCAGGGGTCTGTTGAGCCCGGTTTATCAACTCGGGCCGGGAGCGGTCCTGAATGGAATCGCCTACGATTCGCTCGGAAAGCGACTCTTTGTTACGGGCAAGCTTTGGCCAAAAATCTTCGAAATTCAGCTTGTGCCCAAGGCGTAGGTCTAATTTTGCCCAGACTTAGGCTTGGATGCGTGAACCGGCCGAGCAATTTCCCTGGCACCCCACTTGACTCTTATCCCGTTCCCACGTTACTCCAAGCGAATGGAGTATAAGAGCGTCGCCGATCGTCAACTGAGTTGGGTCAGCAACAATCTGGTAGGCGTAGTAAACAATCGGGTCCCGTGTGATGCACCAGTTCTCGTGCCGGATGATCCCCTCGCAATGTTCGCACGCCGCCGCCGCATTGTAGCGATTGCTGTGGTACTGAAACGTAGGGATGCTTTCTGACATCGCGGTATCGTCCTTTTTCAACGCTGTCCGGCCCTGGCCAGCTCACAAAGGTGCTTCCGGAAACCATGCTAGGTGCGATTGGCTGTGAATGGGAAAAGTGTGAGCGGGAAAAGCAAAACGCGCATCCCCCGAGGATGCGCGTCACAATGTCCAGCCGATTGCAAAGTTTATCGTCCGAAATACTTGGCGTTGAGCTCGGTAAACGAATTCCACTTTTCCGGCAGGTCGTCAAGCGCGAAGATCGCCGACACCGGACACACGGGCACGCACGCGCCGCAATCGATACACTCGACGGGATCGATATAAAGCAGTTGCTCGGTCGCGTACTTGGGATCATCTTTCTTGGGATGAATGCAATCCACCGGACACGCATCCACGCAGGCAGTGTCTTTGGTATTGATGCAGGGTTCTGCAATTACATAAGTCATAACGTTGCGGTCTCCTGAACTGGATGCTGATATTTTACTACGGCAGTCTCGCGAGAACGCACATTCTAGCAAGAAATACAGACGCTCCGCAAAAACAAAATGGCCGGCAGTGGTTGCTGCCGGCCATTTCTTCGGTTGTTGAAGCTAGCGTCAGAGCCGATTATCGATGCCCGCCGCCGCCGTGGCCACCGCCGCCACCGTGAAATCCGCCGCCACCACCGTGGAATCCACCACCACCGCCACCATGGAAGCCGCCCCCGCCACCGTGGAACGCGTTACCGCGGAACCCACCACCAGCGTAACCGCGTCCAGCATAGCCTCGTCCACCGTACCCCGCGCGGCCGTAGCCGCCGCGTCCGTAACCGCCGTAGCCGCCGCGTCCGTAGCCGTATCCGCCGCGTCCGTAGCCGTATCCACCACGCCCGTAGCCGTATCCACCACGCCCATAACCCCAACCACCGCGTCCGTAACCCCAGCCGCCGCCCCAGCCGTACCAGGGACCAGCACCGATGAACAGACCGCCCGAGAACCAGTCAGGCCCGTAGTAACCGTAGGGCGCGCAAGCATAAGGGTAGTATCCGTAGTAGCCGTAGTCGCAGACCGGAGGCCCGCCAATACCTATTCCGATCCCAACTTGCGCTTGCGAGTAGGCCAGCGGCAGCATCAGAACACTCACCAAAGCCAAATATTTTATGTACCTCATGGTGAATCCCCTTTTCTCAGATCCGCCCATCCAGCCACGCCCACCGGATCTGCAGGTCTTCCGATCTTTTTCTATCCGAAGCACCTATCTATTGGAACTCGGAACTGGAAGAAAAGTTGCAATCTGCGACTGGCTGATTTCAGCCACCACGCGTGGATTCAACCACTTACAGAAACTGACGCGATCGGCGCACGTTTTGTCAGGTCTGCTAGTGTGTGCTTAAGCTCCCACCAAAGCCTCGCTCGGCTCGTATTCCACAATGTATCCCGCCACGGCGCTGGCAGCGACGGTCAGAGGGGATGCAAGATACATCTGTCCGGGACCGCTGCGGCCAGGGAAGTTGCGATTCTGCGCGCTGATCACCACTTGGTCAGGCCGCGTGGAAACTCCTGGACCAGCATTGATGCAGGCTCCGCAGCTGGGCTCGATCACGTGAGCACCGGCTTTTTGAAAAACATCCAGGTAGCCTTTACGCAAGCAATACTCGCGCGTCTCCTGGGAGCCGAACTGAATGTAGAACTTCACCGAGCCGGCCACGCGCTTGCCGTGCTTCAGAGCGTCGGCCAACACGGCGGCATACATATCCATATCTTCGTTCTTGCCAGCGGTGCAGGTGCCCCCGTAGGCGATCTCAATCGGCACGGGCGTGTGCAAATCGCGGATGTATTTCCCGTTCCCCGGATCACCCGGAGTGGCAACCATCGGTCCAATTTCGGCGGCATCCAGTTCAATCACATGCGCATATTGCGCGTCTTTGTCGCTGGATAATCCCTCAATCATCGACTGGGCTTGCGCGCGATCCATGCCGCGCCGCTCCACCAGAAAATCGACCGCTTTCTTGTCCGGCGCAACAATGCCGGTAAATCCGCCAATTTCAGCCGCCATGTTGGTCATAGTGGCGCGCTCATCGACGCTGAGCTCCTCAATGGCTTCGCCCGAGTACTCCATCACTTTCGCGAGCGCCTGGCCGCTGCGGACGTAATCGAGGCTGAGAATTTTCAGAATAAAATCTTTCGCTGTGGCGTTCGCGCGCCGCTTGCCGCGAATCACAATCTTCACTGATTCCGGCACTTTCACGCGAACGTCTTTCGTGATCCAGCCATTGAACACGTCAGTCGTGCCAATCCCAAAAGCGACGCAGCCAATCGCGCCCACGTGCGGAGTATGTGAATCCGAGCCGATGTTGAGTTGTCCTGGCAGCGCATAACTCTCGAGGACGATCGAATGGCAGATGCCTTCCGATCCTTTGCGGTCTTTCAACTCACCGTGCAACTTGATTCCCTGCTTGGCGGCGAAATCCTGCTGTTTGAGCTTGAGTTGGGTCGCCAGGTCGAGCAGGCCCAGTTTCTTTTTTTCCTCGGAAATTACTTCATCGAGAAAAGTAAGATGGTCGCGGAAAAAAATAATACTGGAAGCGTCATTGACCTTCGCATCTTTCCCCACATACCGTTCGAAGAAAATAGCCGCCATCGGCGTGACGTATTCGTGGCTGAAGCGCAGGTCGGCTTGCGCAAACCCGGTATCGCCGGGCTTTACGCTGCTCACGCCAATGCCGCCGTTTTCGTTCACCATGTGTCGGGCAAAGATTTTTTCGGCGACGGTCATTGGAGGCGCAGTGTATCGGCGAATATTTCCCGCTATTTCAAGCTTGGTGTCGGTCTTGATTGCCGGCAGAAATACTTTCTTCTGCATACGCGCCACATTGAAGGGAAACAGCCCACCATATTCGATCACCTGGCGAGTAATCTCATCCTCGCCTGCGGTGAATTCGCTGAGAGGAATTTCTTCGCCGCCGCGAATGCGGTCGATCAGGGAAAAGTTCGTCGAGGTCAGCACTCCAAGATTCTGGCAATTCTGTTTGTAGATGCGCTCGATGTTTTCGGCTATCACCACTTGAATTCCGGCACACATCTCCGCGTAAGGGGACTGCTCACGGCTCGACCCTTTGCCGCGCCGTTTTCCGCTGACCGCACACACAAACCCGCCGCGCTTCACATCGCCACGACCGATCGGGGTCACGCTGCCGCACTTCAATCCAAGATAAGGAATTTCGCCGAGCGTCTCATCGAAATAAAAACAATAATGTGCCGGAGTAATCTCGTCAGTCGAGATGTCGTCGCGGAGCTTAGGATTATTCGCCGGATTCTTCGTATCCCACGGCAAATCCTCCCCAGCGAGTTGCCGTTTGATCAGATCGGGATCTTCGGTTAGAAAAAGAATGCGTCCTTGCAGCCGGACTTGGTCCGGCCGTTTTTCGATTTTGCGTTCGAGAAGAGAGTTGATCACGTTTCAGCCTGTAGAAATGAAGGATTGGGACAGGCGGAAGCGGCTACCCAGTCCCCCACTATTGTAGCTCTACAGGCGAGATCGGGTTCAACGAAGAGTGGACTTTGCCGCAGCAAAGAAAAATCTACCGCTGATACTCGCGCGGGTCCGGCAACGGCTCCATGCCGCGACCGGCAAAGATTTCTTTGAATTCCGCGAGCAGAGCCTGGTGCAGCAGGCCGTTCGAGGCCAAGGTCTCCCGGCTGTTGAGTTCAAAGGGCAATCCATCAAAACGGGTCACTTTGCCGCCGGCCTCCTCGACGATTAGCACGCCGGCGGCCGTATCCCAGGGATTGAGATTGAACTCCCAGAAGCCGTCGTAGCGTCCAGAAGCCACGTTGCACAGATCGAGCGCCGCCGACCCCGCCCGGCGCACGCCATGGGTGTGCAGCGTGATCTGGTGATAAAAGTAAATATTCGGATTCTTGTGCCGCTTGTGGCTAGGAAAACCGGTGGCCAGCAGGCTTTCTTTCAGCGTAGCGGTTTTCGAAACGTGGATTGATTCGCCATTCAGCCGCGCCCCTCTTCCCTGCTCGGCTGTAAACAGCTCATCGCGCGTAGGATCGTAGATTACGGCTGCAATGCGGCTGGCGTGCTGCCCCGAGGATCGCTGCGCTGGCGCGTGATATTCCAATCCCCTGTATTCCAAACCCAGGGATACGCAGAACACAGGGTATCCGTGCGCGAAGTTCGTAGTGCCATCGAGCGGATCGACATACCAACGGTAGTCGCTGCCCTGATCGCTGAGCCCCTGCTCTTCGCCCAGAACATCGTGTCCCGGCCACTGCGCAAGGATGCGCTCGCGAATCAGCTTCTCGGAGGCGCGATCCGCCGCAGTGACAAGGTCAGCGTCCCCTTTGTATTCAATCTTCAGATGCTGGTGAAAATAGTGCATCAGCAGCGCGCCCGCTTCACGGGCGATCGCTGACATGGCGGGAATGAAACTCTCGTGATTGGGTGAATTCGAGGACATTCAAACTGGCTGTCGGGTCAAAACTGCAATGGCATTTGGGAGACGCTCAGGCCCCAGGAATCCGGCTTTCAGAAGCCGCACTTATTTCGTGATGGTGCCGCCGTCTTCCGCTATGTACATGATCTCGTGCTTAAAAATGAACAGATTGGGCTCGCCTTCGCGCGTGAGCCGCACCATGTGCTTGTCGTAATATTCAATCCACCCACGCACGGTCTGGCCATCCATCAACTTGACGTTGACTGGCTTCTGCTTGTCGCCCAGAGCCTTGAGAAAAGTGGCCTCTTCGAAAGTCTCCTCGGGAGGCGGAGTGCGCCCACGCTTGGCGCCATTCGGATTTCCCTGCCCACGAAAAGGCATGCTGGCATTGTACACTGCCGAAATTTCAAAGCCTCCGACGCACGCGGCCAGAGAAGGGGCGTAAAATGTGTCAAAGTATCTTCTAACCAGGAGGCCCGCCGTGAAGCATCTCGGCTGGATTATCCCGCTTTTCCTTCTGACCGCCTCTTCAAGTCTGACTCAAGTAAAGCCTATACCGCCCGGAGTACGACAAGCAGATCAAACCGAGGCCCAGACCGAGAGGAACATCCCTCCGCCTGTAAACCAGCGGACGCACGTCGACGTAGACAAGCTCCGCCGGGATGCCGACGAACTAGCCAGGATTGCTCAAACGATTCCCCCCGATGTTGCGATCCTTCAAAGGGGACTTCTACCTAAAGACATGATGGAAAAGCTGAAGCGGATCGAGAAGCTGTCCAAACATCTGCGAAGCCAGATCGCGCAATAAGTTCCGGAGAAACTCTCCTGTTGGTTAAGCAATTCAAAAATAAAGAGCCACCAGCCAAAGACTGGTGGCTCGCAATGCAGTTGTATCCGTGTCTAGAAGGTTAGACGCAGGCCCCACTCGATCACGCGAGGCGCGCCCAAACCGAACACGCCCGTTCCATTGCCTACGCGGAAGGTGTTAGCCTCCGGGCTGAATTCCCCCGGCTGCGTACGTGTGTTAACGCTGTTAATCGAGCTAGCATTTTCGTCCAACCAGCCACTGATGGCTCCGGGCGGGATGTTGAAGTTGGCGAAGTTGAATATGTTAAAGAATCCCACGCTCGGCTCGATTTTCACCCGGTCACGGATAGTGTAGTGCCAGCTCACGCGAAAATCAAACGCTTTGACCCAGGGGAAGGTCAACTGGTCGGACGGGGCCGTGGCGAGTGTTGGCGCCACAGCGCCAATGGCCTGTAGCTGCCCCAGCGTGAACAGATTATTGCTGATGAGAACTTGGCCAGCCGGCGTTGCCTGACCAGCAACGGTGCCGTTGTAGTTGGTGATCGCCGCGTTCAGCCCGCTGACGCCGAACTGACGCTCAAACGCACCGTTCTTGGTGCCCGGCAACGGGTCGCTAATCGAGCCGCTCCCGGTGAAATCGGTCTGGAAGATCTGGCCCAGGCTTCCCGTATCACCCACGATTGCGGGACTGGAAAGCGGGCTGTAAAAGTGGGCGATGATTCCGAAGGCAAATCCAAATGGTACGTCGAAGTTTCCACCAAACGAGAGTTGGTGCGTACGATCAAGCAGCGACGGCCCAATGGTCCGCAGCGGGTTGTCGTTGTCCGACGCCGATATCACAAAATCCTGATCGCTAGAGGAAACTGGGTTGGATGGAGGCGTATTACCCTGAAATCCCAGAGGATTTACGAACTTGGAAAGCGAATACGAAATCTGAAAATTGGCCGCTTTCACGCCCCGCAATGGGTTGAGCGTGTTCTCAACCAACTTTAGCTGCAGAGCATTGTAGACCGAACGGCTGATCGGCTCCAGGAAGCTCTGGGCACCGTAGGCGGGGTTGATTCCACCGAATGCACAGGGGTAACCGAAGGCAAGCTGGCAAGACTCTCCAATGTCCGAGGAGGTCCCCAGGCCGTTGCCCGCGAAACTGGAAATCGTAGCGCCGTTGGCGATGGCACATGTAGGATCAGATGTCGCCGCGCAGCCGAAAGCGGTGTTCGTTGCCGCGATCGCCGCTTGCGCGCCCGCCAGATAAAAGTGGCGAGCCGCGCCGGTTTGGTTCACATCAATTCCGAGCAGGGCACGCGTCTCCACGTTACGCAGGTAGTCCGCACTGAGGACCAGCCCGCGGCGGAGTTCGCGCTGAATTCCGACGTTGATTTGCACGGATCGCGGCGACCTGTAATTGGGGGCAAACAGGGCGGCTCCGATGTTGAGGCCAGAAGCGATCTCCGACCCAATGAAGTTGGGATTCGGGTTTGTCAGACTGAAGGGGTTGTCGGCTTGGTAGACAGTCTGGAAAGCAGCCAGAGTCGAAGCACCTTGAGCAATCGTATCGAGGCAGTAGCTCTGGTGAGTGCTGGGATCAAGGCCCTCAACCTGATCTACTGTGATATTTCCCACGGCCGTCGGAACGGGTTGCGCGGTGCCGAAGAAACAGGCCGCGGGATCCGCCAGGAACGCGCCGCTTCGCTCACGCAGTGGGCGATCAAAAAGAACGTTATTGAAGATTACGTTCTCGTAATACAGTCCGATGCCCGCCCGAATGCTGGTCTTGCCATTGCTCTGCGGATCCCATGCGACCCCCAATTGGGGACCGAAGTTCCGGTTCGGCTGACGCACAGCGTTACCGTAGCCCGGGAAGGCGGCATTCAACTCTGGAATTGCGGGAAGGTCGCTGTCGGTCCGGCCTGTGTCGCGTTCCCAGCGCAATCCGGGAGAGATTACGAGATTGGGCAGAACCTTCCAGGTATCGCCGATGTAAAGAGACAAACGGTTGTCAGGCCCGAGGCCGCCCGCCGGAAAACCGAGGGCTGGTGCGGTCGTGGAGAAGCCCTGACCGTTGCCAACTAGGACCTCGGCATTGGCCAAGGATGCGGCAGTTGGGTCCGCGCCGTTGGTGGCAGTTTCGAAGACTTGGGGGTCAATCTTAAAGAAGCTGGCAAAGCCGCCGCCCTGGATGTGGTTAAAGCCGATGCCAAATCGAATGATGTGCTTGCCAATAATCTTGCTGCCATCGTACTTGATTTGGTGATCGCTTTGCGGAGTGGACTGAGGGGCCAGCAGGTTCGGACCCACCGTAAAGGTTCCTGTGTTAATGCTGACCGGGTAGTTGGCAAATGGAAGGTCGCTCCCACGCGTGGCATCCAAGATTTGGTTCTGGAACTTCAGATAGGAGAAGCGGATGGAGTGAGTGAAAGCGCCGGTGTTGAAATCGAGCCCTACAACCTCATTCCGCGTGTAGTCCTTGTTGTTGTAAACCTGGAAGCTAGAGGGAAAGAAAGTAGCGTAGGCCGAGTTTTGGAAATAATCGTAGCGGGCAAACAAGCGCGCCGTCTTTGTTAATGAGTAATCCACGCGCGCCAACAACTCGCCCTCCTTGAAAGGCGCCTGGAAGCTCCCGGAAAATGCCGAGTACGGGGCATTCTCCAGCACGGGCGCCGCCAGGTGTTGCAGGGTACGTTCGCCATCAATGAAGAAGAAGAGCTTATCTTTTATGATTGGTCCGCCAAAGCTGCCACCGTCCTGGTTTCGCTGAAACGGCGCCGGGATGGGCGCATTCGTCGGGGAATTCGGGTTGGGAGGAGAAGGCAACGCAGCCGATCCGACCGCGCTGTCGCGATAAAATCCGAAGGCTTCGCCATGGTAACCATTGGTTCCAGATTTGGTGGTTACGTTGACCGCGCCGGACGAAGTCAAATCGTTCGAAAGATCCAGACTGGATTGTGCCAGAGAAAACTCTTGGATGGCGCTCGCAGGAATATCTTCCGTAGTGGTGCCGACGGTCTCATCGCTGACGTCGATGCCGTCAACGCTGATGCGGGCAGTGCGGCCAAAACGACCGCCAAACGAGATCGAAGAATAACCTACTTTGGTTGGATCGAAGTTTTCTCCGTCCTGAATCTGAACCCCGGGCTCTAGCTGGGCGAGATCCAAGAAATTTCGCCCATTCACAGGCAAGTTTTCGATTTGATCCCCACTAAGAACACCTTGTACTTCCGCCTGTTGGGTGTTCACGGTGACCGCCGAACCCTGCACCTCGATGACTTGATTCGTCTCGCCAACGATTAGCTTGACGTTGCCGTTTGCCGTGGTATTGACCTGGACGACGACCGGAACTTCTGTGGTTTTAAAACCCTTGGCCTCAACGCGAACGACATAATTGCCAGGGGTGAGTGCGCCGGAAGCGTAATTCCCAGCACCGTTCGTGCTGAGCACAATGACCTGTCCTTTACCCTTGTTAATAATGGATACTTTGGCCCCACTGACGACCGCGTCGGCGGGATCGGTCACGCTACCCGTGATGCTGCCTGTTGAAACCGTGGTCTGTGCGAATCCTGCGACAGAGCAGAGAAGAAATGCGGATAGAGCAGCCAAGGCCAGCAGCGTAAAGCGCGCGCCAGGGCGGGCGGAGTTGAGCTTCAACATGAGAGACCTTCCTTTGGGAATTGTTCTTGTCGGTATCGGTAACGACGCGGGGGATCCAGCGGGATGCGGATTCGCGCTTGTGGTAGAAAAACAACCGTCCACAGATGTCCCCTAACCAAACTGAGATGATTTCATCTACCGTAAAGCAATTTGGCGGCCAGCCCGTTCCGTTTCGGGAAACACAACATTATCAGTATGTTTGTCAATTACTTACAAGCGTATTAGTGTGACGAAAGGGAGGGAAATCCGCAGGCTCAGTCCGTGCATAAATACGGAAAACCGTAGATTCAATCTATAAAACAAAAGTCTGGCATGTTAACCGGACAGTAAACGATAAGGTCTATCCGTTCGTATTTATTTAATCTTTGGAAAAATGCGATCTGAGAAATCAGTGTGGGGAAGAAGATCAGAAGTCCGACTTCATGGTGTAATAGCCTGCCCGGTGGCGTACGCGGTAACTGGTCGAGTCGGGGGGGCCGGAGACGGTGACCTGGATGCTGCGGAATTGGGAGTACGACGTGCGCTGCAAGGGATAGTAGGCTAGGAGATATTGGGTACGAAGTTCGTCGCTGATTTGGTGGAAGGCTTCGTCGAGTTGGGACATTGAAGTGGCGTAATAGTGTTTGCCGCCGGTATCTTCGGATAGCTGGATCAGGGCATGTTCGCCGCCGGTTTCGCGGCCGGCACTGTTCTCGATGGGCACAACGATGATGCTGTAGACGATGGATTCCGCCTCTTCGGCGGCGCGCAGGGCCTGTTGGTAATCGACCTTGCTGACGGTGTCGCCGCCATCGGTGATCAGCACTAAAACTTTTCGTCCCTGGCGGTGTCCGAGGGAGCGTGAGGCCAGATAGATGGCGTCGAAAAGCGCCGTGGCGGCGCCTAGCCGGATGTGGTCGATGCCATCGTCAATGCGCTTCAAGTCAGCCGTATAGGAAGTCGATTGCAGAACGGTTTCGTTAAATCCAAATACGGATAAAGCATCCACGGGCCGCATGATTGTCCGCGCAAAACGCTTCGCAGAGGCCTGCTCCAGCGGAAGATCGTGACGCGTGCTCAAACTCGTATCAATCGCCAGGGCGATGGAGAGCGGGACTGCTGATTCCTTGTCGAAGACGGAAATCGTTTGATTGCGACCATCCTCTTGCAATGTGAAGTTGTCTTTCTTAAGACCGGCGACCGGGCCTCCCTGGGCGTTGGTCACGGTCACGTAGACGTTCACCAGCTTCACGTCCACCTTGAGAGTGGAGGAAGAGCTATTCGTCGACTGATGAGGGGCGGAGGCTTGTTGCGCCTGGGATGCAGTGCAGGCCAGGAGGAGAAGCATCAGCGAGGCAAATTTTCTCATTAGAAAAAGAAAGTATACTGCGCGATCTAGCGTCGCCGCTCGCCCTGCAGGCAGTTTTGCTGACCAACCGCACCGTTCACTTAGATGCTCCGTCCGTTCCCGGGCTGCCCGGGTCGTAGGAATTTGCCCGCGGAATCTCGGCGGGAAATGCTTCACCGTCGGCCCATACCGCACCATCCTCAAAATATTCCTTTTTCCAGATCGGCACCGTCCGCTTGAGCGTATCGATAAGCCAACGGCAGGCATCGAATGCCGCGACGCGATGAGCCGAGGCAACTACAATCAGCACGCTGGTTTCGCCAATCTCGAGCCGTCCCAATCGATGGACCAGGGCAACATCGCGAATCTGAAACTGCTTTAGAGCCCGGTTGGCCAGAGCTTCCATCTGATCGAGCGCCATGCTTTCGTAGGACTCGTAATTTAGATAGAGAGTCTTGCGGCCGCGGGTTTGGTCCCGAACTACGCCTTCGAAGATGACGGCAGCCCCATCCTCGCCCCTCTTGACGCGGGCCAATATCCCAGAAGTATCAATTGGGTCGCGTAGAATCGCAACGTAGCAAACGGGGCTCAAAGCCGTCTCACTTCCAGCCTTGCCCGACCCGCCGCTGACCGGGGGCAACAGCGCCACTTCATCGTCAGACTTCAGTTCTCGCTCCGCCGCTGCGTACTGCTGATTCACCGCTACGGCGAGCGAAGCCATCGCGTCCTTCATCCGCGGAATCTTCGACTCAAGACTGGACAGCAAATCGCGGACCCTTGCGTCCTCAGGCAGATCGAGCACGTCGCCAGGCTTGCCGGCAATATCTTTCAACACACCGAAAAAAAGAACGCGCACACGCATGAGAGCTATTGCCAGTTTAGCGCGGAAAAGGCCCATCTTCTCGCTGGACGCAATTAAAGCCACCCAAGCCAAACGCCGATGGATAGGGTGTCGGAAAAAACCTCCATGCTGCGACGGATACAGCTGCTCCTTTTCGTCTGTCTGTTCGCTGGCAGCCTGCTGTCGCAGGATTTAGCGGGCATCGAAATCCACGGCTTTGCCACTCAGGGCTTCCTCTTCAGTTCAAATAACAATTATTTGACCATGCAATCGAGCAGCGGCAGCTTGCAGTGGACCGACGGGGCCGTGAGCGTCACCGATTCTCTTACTGAGAACCTGCGTGTCGGAATTCAGTTGCACATGTATCAACTGGGGCAACTCGGCGGGCGTAACCTAGAGGTCGATTGGGCCTCGGGAGATTACAGAGTCAACGATTATTTCGGTATTCGAGCCGGCAAGGTCAAGACTCCCCTGGGTTTGTTTAATGATTCTCAGGACATTGATGCCATCTTCCTTTGGATTCTGCTGCCACAAGGCGCATACCCGATTGACAATAAAGATTTTTTTCTGGCGCATCTCGGTGGCGAAGTCTACGGCGCTCTCCCGCTCGGCAACCGCGCCGGAAAACTTCTGTATCGCGGGTACGCGGGATATAACAACCTCGATACGCACGGAGGCTATATCCAGAGTTTCTCCGACGCAGGCATCACATTCAATAATCCTCCTGGTGGCAAGACCTACGGGGGCGATCTGCGGTGGCAGACACCGCTGACCGGATTGTCCCTGGGCGCCAGCGCGCTTGTACAAGCGCTGGACGGAACCTCGCCTACAGGTGGACTGCACGTGCCACCCGCCCCCGTGATTGCCGAGTATGGGGAGTTCAGTCGAGGTAAGTTCTACGTCGCCGGAGAATATCGCAGGCAGGCCACCAATGCCACCCTGACCTTTGGATCAGTGGCGATTCCATCGCCCTCAGATGAACGCATCTGGTGTGTGATGGCAAGTTATCGCCTGGCAAAAACGTTTCAAATAGGAAGTTATTACAGCCGCTACGTGGAAGAGGATCACGGGAGCACGAGCCTGCCCGGAAATTATTCGAAAGACTGGGCTGTCTCTGGACGCTATGACTTCAACGCGTACTTCTACGGCAAAATCGAGGGACACTTCTTGCATGGAACCAACCTCGGTTACTACCAAAGTACAAATCCAAATGGCCTGAAGGATAACTCCAATATGTTCGCGGCCAAGATCGGGTTCAGCTTCTAGGCCCTTTGCGCGTCGATCCATGAGATACCTGAGCAAAACTCGCGGCTCCATTCTCCTCATGGCCTTGCTAAGCGGAGGTTGCTCGGCCAGGGCTCAGGACGTCGTGATTGTGGCAAACCCAGGTGTTCAGATTTCGGAGATCAAAGAGTCAGACCTGCGCGCCATATTCACCGGAGAGAAAACCAAATTCTCCGACGGCACCCACGCAGTCCCAGTCGTTTTGAGGGGTGGACCCGTTCACGAAGTCTTCTTAAAGAGACATCTCGGCGAAAGCCCGGACGATTTTCGCGCCCTATGGCGCAAGGCCGTGTTCACCGGACAGGGAGCGATGCCAAAGTCGTTCGATTCCGAATTAGCGCTGATTGAGTACATCACCGCTACTCCCGGCGCAATCGGCTACGTGAGCCGGATTCCGCCTGAGGACAGGGTGAAGTCCATTACTCCGTTGAAGTAGCGGTTGCCCACGAATGCGGTGCCAGTCAAAAAAAAATGCCAGTCTCTCCGCGGGAAACTGGCACCTTAACACTTACACTTTCCTTTATGCATTACGCCTGCGCAAACGCCTTGTCGTGAATCTCAGGCGTTGTAGTCAGCAACTTCGCAGCGGTGGACTCCGCCACTTCGGGCAGCGAGACCCGCAACGCCTCATCAATCGTCTTCACGTAATGAACTATGAGGTTCTCGATTTGTTCCGGCGTTAGATCCTCATCCACGTTCATTTTATTTTCTGCCGGCAGAATCACGTCCGTAACTCCAGCGCGTTTTGCTGCCAGCACTTTCTCTTTAATGCCGCCCACCGGAAGCACATTGCCGCTGAGCGTGATCTCGCCCGTCATCGCCAGCAACGGACGAATGCGATGTCCTGTCAATAACGAGACCAACGTCGTCGCCATCGTGACACCCGCTGACGGACCATCTTTCGGAATCGCTCCCGCCGGCACGTGCATATGAATGTCGTGATCGGCGAAAAAGTTTTCCGCGATGCCCAACTGCGCTGCGTTTGAACGTACCCACGTCAGCGCCGCCTGCATGGATTCCTGCATCACCTGGCCGATCTGGCCGGTCATGGTGAATCCACCTTTGCCCTTCATGGCGTTGGCTTCGACGAAGAGCACATCGCCGCCCGATGGCGTCCAGGCTAAGCCCACGGCCACTCCCGGACGCTCGGTGCGTTCTTCAATTTCACCTTCGGTGCGGATCTTGATGCCGCCCAGGAATTCCTGAATGACTTCCTGCGTGACCACAAGTTTTTCCGTCTTGCCTTCGGCCAGACGCCGCGCTTGCTTGCGGCAGATGGTACCGATGGTGCGTTCCAGGCTGCGAACCCCGGCCTCACGCGTGTAGTGACGAATCACGTAACGCAAAGCTTCGTCCGGGAATTCAATCTGCTCCGCCGTGATTCCGTTTTCTTCCACCTGTCGCGGAACCAGGTAGCGCCTCGCGATGTGCAGCTTTTCTTCCTCGCTATAGCCCTGCAGCTCGATGATCTCCATACGATCGCGTAGAGGCTCGGCGATGGGGTCGAGCATGTTCGCAGTCGTGATGAAGAGCACCTTCGACAGATCGAACGTGACATCGAGATAATTATCGCGGAACGTCGAGTTCTGCTCGGGATCGAGCGCTTCGAGCAGTGCGGAGGCAGGATCGCCGCGGAAGTCGCGTCCGACCTTGTCGATTTCGTCGAGCATGAAGACTGGATCTTTGGTCTCTGCGCGGCGAATGCCCTGGATAATTTGTCCCGGCAACGCTCCGATGTAAGTGCGGCGATGACCTCGAATTTCGGCTTCATCGTGCACGCCGCCGAGAGACAGACGCACGAATTTTCGGCCCAATGCTCGCGCGATGGATTTGCCCAGCGAAGTCTTGCCCACGCCAGGAGGCCCAACGAAGCACAAGATCGGACCTTTCATATTGGGCTTCAAGCGCCGCAC
>JBAVQD010000115.1:0-66719 GCA_049693675.1 Candidatus Sulfotelmatobacter sp.
GTCGCCGGACCGAAGAGGTCGCTGCCCACGCGCGCCATCATGAACACGTCGGCTCCGCACAGTTTTGCCGCTACCGCCTGGTTCGCGCCCTTGCCTCCGAAGCCGAGATCAAATTTCTGGCCAAAAATAGTTTCTCCCGGTTTAGGAAAACGGTCCGTAAAGGTAACGAGATCAATATTTGCGCTGCCTATAACCGCAATGCGAGGAGTCTTTGCCATATGATTCGAGGGCCCTGTGGATGTAATCGTATGAAATTCAAAAGAACGAGGAGTCTAGTTTTCGCTCACGATGGTTGTCAAATCCATTTGGGATTCTCGTTCGAGCGCTGAGTTTCGCTTGACACTCGTTGTCCATAACGCTAGGCTACATCGCCGAAACTTTCCGAACTTAATGACAATTCCAGCGGTTGTGATCCCGGGCCCCATTCGTACTCGTCGTTCTACTTTCTTCATAACCCTAGCCATCCTGATCGCGGCACTCCCTCTCCGCGCCGCCGCAGCCAAAAAAGTAATTATCGATACCGACCCAGGAACCGATGACGCCCTCGCCATTATGCTGGCGTTGAATTCGCCGGAGTTGGACGTTCGAGCGATCACTGTCGTTCCCGGCAACGTCGAGTTAGAAATGGGCCTGGATAATGCTCTGCGGATGGTCTCCCTTGCCAATCGCTGTGACATTCCTGTCGCTGCCGGAGCGCACCATCCGCTTTTTCAGAAATTGATTACTGCCCAGTTCTGGCATGGCAAGAATGGATTGGGCAACGTGGAATTGCCGCCCAGCAAGTGCAAAGTCGATCCCACTTTCGGTCCTGACCTCATCATCAAACTCGTACACGCTTCGCCGCACGAGATCACGCTTGTTCCGGTCGGTCCGCTTACGAACATCGCGCTCGCCGTCGAAAAAGATCCTTCCATCGTTCCCCTGGTGAAAGAGGTCATCATCATGGGCGGCTCGATCAGCGGAGGCAACGTGAACGCCGCCGCGGAAGCCAATATCTACAACGATCCGGAAGCGGCAGAGATTGTCTTTCAGGCGGGATGGAATTCTCTTACTATGTCGGGCCTGGAAGTCGGGAACAAAGCTCTTTTCACTCCCAGTTATCTTGCGGAGCTCCAAAAGACACACGGCCCGATCAACGATTTCATCAGCGCCGTATTGAAGTATTTAGTGGATCTCACTCTGCAGTACGGCGGGACTGGCGCTCCCATGTACGATCCTTCCGCCGTAGCCATTGCCATTGACCCCAGCTTGGTCAAGACCAGCGAGATGCACGTCGATGTCGAAACCCAAGGGAGATTTACCCGCGGCGAGACTGTCGGAAACCGCGAAGGCTACGTGGAACGCAATGTCCTCCACGGCGACCACTACGAGATTGAAGGCATGGATAAGGTCAAGCCGAATACCAATGTCTGCGTTGACGTAGATGCCGATCGCTTCCTGAAACTGTTCATTTCCCGAATTCAGGGTAAATAGGAGAAACGAATGTTTACCCCGCATAGCTTAACCATTGCTCTGTTCATGATGATCACCAGTGCCGTGTGCTGGGGATCATGGGCCAATACGTTCAAGGGCGTTAAGAATTATCGCTTCGAGCTTTTTTATTGGGATTATGCGTTGGGAATTTTTTTCGTTTCGCTCGTGCTCGCCTTGACCATGGGAAGCACGGGCAACAATGCCGACAGCTTTCTGAATAATGTTCACTCCGCAGATACCGCAAATATCATTTCCACCATGGTAGGCGGCGCAATTTTCAATCTCGCCAATCTCCTGCTCGTTGCCGCCATCGATATGGCCGGGCTCGCCATTGCGTTCCCGGTTTCGATCGGCATCGCTCTCGTTGTGGGTACTGTCTTAAGTTATGGGTTACAGCCAAAGGGCAACATTGTGCTTCTGGCGCTGGGCGTGGCCTGCGCAGTGATTGCTGTGATCATGGATGGCAAAGCTTACGGCAGTCTTAGCATTGCCGGCCGCTCGGTGTCGCGAAAGAGCATCGTGACCTGTATCGTTTCCGGCGTTCTAATGGGCTTATGGGCTCCCTTCGTAGCGCGCGGTATGACCCACGGACATCCGCTTGGTCCCTACAGCATTGCAGTCTTTTTAACATTGGGCGCTCTGCTCTCGTGTGCGATCTGGAATGTCTACTTCATGAAGAAGCCGCTGATTGGCGAGCCGGTCGATTTCAGCGGTTATTTCAAAGGGCCGGCATCCGGCCACGTACTGGGACTGCTGGGCGGCGCTATTTGGGGAACCGGGATGGTGTTCAACCTGGTCGCCGCGAGCTTCACCGGTGTGGCCATCTCGTATGCCATTGGCCAGTCGGCTCCCATGGTTGCCGCATTGTGGGGCGTATTCGCCTGGAAGGAATTTGCCGGTGCGGGCAGCCGCGCCAAGCTATATCTGGTCGGAATGTTTGTCTTCTATTGCATTGCCATTCTGCTGGTCGCGAAAGCGAATGGCTGAAATTTATTCGACTCAGTAATTTTCAAGTTACGTTTTTCAAAACAATACCCCTGGGGGAAATTTCAAATGAAGCCAAGAAGCTTCGTTGGTCTGTTGGTCGCCTTCTTTACGCTAATTCTTGCGAATCAACTTCAAGCCCAAAAAATAAAGATCATTCTGGATCAGGATGCGCGCGGTCCGGCGACTACCGACATGCAGTCACTGCTGATCTTCTTGCAGTCCGACAAGTTTGATGTTCTCGGAATCACCACCGTCAGCGGCGATCAGTGGATGAAAGAGGAAACACAGCGCACCCTGCGCCTGCTCGAGATTGCGGGACGCACCGACGTTCCCGTCGCCGAAGGCGCTCTATTTCCGCTATTGAATTCTAAGGAGGAATCCGAACGCTGGGAGAATCTGTACGGCAAGCTCGGCTATAAGGGCTGCTGGAGCGATTTTTCCAAGCGTCCGCACGTGTCGGAAGCATACAAGGCGGGATACCACGATCCTTATTTCGTCCCGCCGCTGGTCGAAGGTGAACCGCATATCAAGCCGATCGCCGAGAGCGCAGCGGAATTCATCGTTCGCATGGTCCACAAGTATCCCGGCGAAGTCGTAATCTGGGCGGGCGGACCGATGACCAATATTGCTCTCGCCTTGCGTCTCGATCCTGAAGTGGCCACGCTGGCGAAAGAATTGGTTCTGATGGGAAGTGGAATGTACGCCGACAATGGCGGCATCGACCGCGTTGATGGCCGCCGTGAATTTAACTGGTGGTTCGATCCCGAGGCAGTTCGCATTTCCATGCGCGCGCCGTGGAAGAAGATCACCATCACGCCCATCGACATTTCGGTAAAGACTACGCTGGGCAAGGAAATTCACGATGCCATCGCCAAGGCGGATACTCCGGTCGCTCAATACCTGACCAAATATTCAGAGCCCAGCTTTATGTGGGATGAACTGTCGGCTGCGGCACTGATCGATCCTTCTATCATCACCGGGCAGAAAGAATACTACGTCGACATCGATATCGATCACGGCCCGAGTTACGGAGAGACGCTCTTCTGGGGACCGGAAGCTTCGGTTCCCCCCTATGAACATAAAGCCACCGTACAGTTCGATGTGGATACAAAGAAGCTTTACGATCTTTACGTCAAACTAATGACGCAACCGCCGCGCGCTCATTAATTTTTTGTCTTCACGAAAATGATTTCCAATTTTTCTTACGGAGTAACGCTATGAGTTCACGTCTGGCAGGCCCGGTGACGCGCAGGCAATTTGTAACTTCTTCCACGGCAGCTCTGTTTGCATCCAGTTTGGCGGGCGCGGCGCCGCTATCACAAGTGTCAGCTCGCGATGGCGCAGGCGGACAGTCGCGCGTCATCATTGATACGGATCCCGGAGTCGATGACGCCTTCGCTTTGCTCCTGGCGATGCGATCGCCCGAGTTGAAAATCGAAGCCATAACTCCGGTGGCCGGGAATGTGCCGCTGTCATTAACTCTTCCCAACGCACTGCGCATGGTTGAGATCGCCGGGCGCACCGATATTCCGGTCGCCGCGGGCGCTAAAGCGCCTTTGGTGAGGCGCCTGGTGACGGCCACTTATGCGCATGGCGAGAACGGACTGGGCGGAGCAGTTTTTCCTGAGCCGAAAATCAAACCCGTGAGTGAACCCGCGGCGCAACTGATTGGCGAGATTATCCGCAAATATCCCGGTGAGGTCACGCTCATTACGATCGGACCGCTTACCAATATCGCTGCGGCACTCGCCACCGATTCAGACCTGGCGGGCAAGGTTCGAGGTTTGGTAATGATGGGTGGCTCGCTTTCCGGAGGAAATATCACGCCGGCAGCTGAATTCAACATCTATGTTGATCCGGAGGCCGCCCGGATGGTCTTTCAATCGGGAATTCCAATCACGATGGTTGGCCTCGACGTAACCCGCAAGACAGCGCTGACTGATGAGCATGTGCGTCAACTCAGCGCGGGAAAGAGTCCGGTGAGCAAGGCGGCCGCCAAAATTGCCCGCAAGGCCATCGACCATAACCGCGCGCAAGGATTTCTGATCGGACCAAACATGCATGATTCTCTGGCTTTGACCGCGTTCCTGGATCCATCCATTCTGAAGTTTGATAACTATTACGTGGATGTAGAAGTGAACGGCGAACTCACCGCTGGGCAAACATTAGGTTACAGCCCAAATGAGGGCGATTTGCGACGAACGCCGGAGATGCAGAAAGAAGCGGAATCCAGAATGGTCATTCGAGGATCAGCGCCGACGCTGTCGGGCGCCAAGAATTCTCCGGTGATCCGCGACAAATACGTTCCTAATGCCAAAGTGGCATTGCAGGTGGATTCTCCGCGTTTCTTTGACCTGCTGATCGGACGCTTGTCGAGCTAGCGAGCCAGACGGTGGCGCCAGAAGCTGCCAGTTCCACCGGCTGCAAGCTCAGACTCGGCGAATTGGCTGCTGGAATTGAAAAAGCAGATATGCAGATCTTTCTCGGGTTTCTGCTGGTGCTTCTGGCAGCCCTTCTTCAGGGGACGTTTGTTCTTCCCATGACGATGGTAAAAGGCTGGTCATGGGAGCACACCTGGGCGACCTTCTCCCTGCTAGGCATGTTTTTTCTGAACTGGATCCTTATCCTTCTCCTGGTGCCGAATATTTTCGCCGTGTATGCTGCGTCCCCTTCGCATGATCTTGCTGTGCTGGCTTTATTCGGAATGGGTTGGGGCCTCGGCGCCGTGCTGTTTGGTCTGGGGATGGACAAACTCGGGATGGCATTGGGCTACCCAATTATTATGGGCCTGATCGCTGGCCTTGGTGCATTGATTCCCTTGCTGTTTTTCTCCCTACGAATTCCGCTCGCATCAGAAGCACTCATCTTTCTCGGAACGGCCCTGGTGATCGTTGGCATCGTTGTCTGCTCGATTGGAGGCTCGCGCAAAACGCTCTCGGGTGACAAAGCTACTGCAACCAATTCAAGTTCCTTCAAGGCCGGATTGATTATTGCGATTCTTGCCGGCGTGCTTTCGTGCCTGCCGAATGTTGGCGTAGCTTATGCGGGGAATGTAATCGATGCTGCGGCGAAGCTTGGGGTTTCGGCATCATCGTCCGGGAACACGGTATGGGCGCTGTTGTTTACAGGCGGATGTATTGTGAATGTGGCTTACTGCTTGTATCTGATGGTCAGGCGAAAAACACTGGGCCAGTATTTCAGTCGAGCTACGCCACGCAATCTGGGGTTGAGCGCGCTGATGGCTACGATGTGGATTGGCAGTTTTTATCTCTATGGAGCGGGAGCTGCAAGACTTGGACATTTAGGCATTGTGGCCGGTTGGCCGCTTTTCATTTCTCTTTCCATTGCTGTAGGCAACATTTGGGGATTGTGGAGAGGAGAGTGGAAAGGATCACCACGAGATGCTCGGCGATTATTGACCCAGGGACTCGCTATTTTAATGGTTGCCATCGTCACCTTGGCCGTCAGCAACTTGGTCTAGCCTGCAATCAAGTTAGAACAACACGTGCGTCGTCCCGAGTTCCGCCTTAGAATTGTTGGTGAGCGATAAGGAGCGGTCGCGCCGATTCGCGCCATTGGGGAAACATGTCACAGGCATCCGAATTCTTGTTGACGTCGCAGCAGCGGGCACGCTGGATGCGATTCGACACAGCGCAGTTACTCAAGCGCTTTTTTTTCTGCGAGCGCTCGCTTCTGATAAGCGAGGCGTCGTGGATTCCGGCCATTGCCTCCATGGAAATCAAGACCAGTCTGGCTCGTCACATCTGGCAAAGCGCGGAAACCGCGGATTGCTTGCGCGAGCGCGTTTTCGAACTGCGCTTTCCCAGCCGTCTGCTGGAGGAAGAAGGGACTGATCGCGCATTGATCGAACTTTTCAATTCGGTCAGGGATTCACCTTCTGTGCCGGCATTTCTGTTGAGCGTAGGAAGAGTTTTTTTACCGGCGTTGCGCGATGCGTATCAAGCCTACCTGCAAGCTTCCGATCTGATCGCCGACGGTCCAACGCACCGATTCCTGACATTAGCACTTGCAGAAAAAGCGGAGCAGATCAGCGCCTTTGAGTTGTGGATTGGAGCAGCACTCTCGCAGAATCCCGAAGCGCACGCCGAAGCCGCCGCTTGGGCGGACGAAGTAGCAAAACGACTCTCTGCAACCGGCGGAGTGGGAGTCGGACCTCCGGTTTCCTTGGCGCCTGCCGGCCCATTGCCACGGGCGAAAGCCTATTCGATTCCTGTGCATCCTGCAAGAGATGAGCGCTTTTGGCCATGCCGATTCTATTGGCCGGACATTGTCGATCCGTCTTATCCCTATGGGGAAGGAATGCAATTGCAATTGCGTTCTGCCATCAGCCACGTGAACGAAGTGTGGGCGGTTGAGGCGGGTGGCATTATATTGACCGCTTTTGCCGATGTGCTGCCTTGGGAGTGGATTTATAACTCCGCTCGTTGGACCTATGATGAATCTCGCCATTGCCGCATGGGTTTTGACCGGCTGATGGCATGGGGCCTCGATCCAGTTGAGATTCCTCTTGGCACCTACATTTATGAGAGTGCGACGATAGGGGATCCCGCCGACGTACCGACGAATTTCCTTGGCATGCTTTTCTTCTTTGAAACCAAAAACATCCGGCACAAACCGGAGCGTACGCGCTTATTTCATTCCTACGGCGACTCGCTCAGCGAGCATGATATGGATTTCGATTGGGCCGACGAGACCCTTCATGCCAGTTACGGCAAGCGCTGGCTCAAGGAGCTGCTCGCGCTTCGCGGTCAAGATCCGGCGGCTTATGAAGAAGTCCGAAAAAACTGCGAAAAGTTGATGACGGATTACGTTAGCACGGCAACCCCAACCGAGATTACCGACCTCAAGGCTGTTGCCAACAGGCTACTTGCCAAGGCCAACCGATTACGGCACAGCTCTAACTAATAGTCAGGACGCGATTTTTGCCTGCGTCTGAGGACTCCGTATGCGCATCCAATAAAGTAAGAGTAAGAGGATGGCATGATCGCATTACGCTTAGTACGCCTGATTGAACGTCATTCCGATGAACTTACGTCCGAACTGTTGCAGAAATTCGAAACGTCCCCGCACACTGCCGACTTGCGAAAAGTGCCGGTCGAGGAATTGCGGCAACGAATCCAAGAGATCTTCCTGAACTTGAGCGCGTGGCTGCTCACCAAGACGGGCCATGACATAGAGCAGCGGTATTTTGAAATAGGCGAACGCCGCGCCTCTCAAGGCGTGGCGCTTCCCGATTATTGCTGGGCGATAATCATGACCAAAGAACATTTGTGGGAGTTCTTGCAGCGCCAGGGCTTCATGCGAGGCCCGGTTGAAATTTATGGTGAGATGGAGTTGCTGCGCCTGCTGGATCAGTTCTTTGATCGTGGTTTGTGCTTTGCCGCAGAGGGCTACGAGGAGTACGCTCATTTGCGAAATGGTTCCGAGAGCCGTGGCCGCGAAGCGCAGCAGGCAGCGGGGTAGCAAGTTTGGTGAGGCGCAGCTGATGGATTAAGGCCCAGGCCTGCGCCGGATGACCGTCGCAATTTCCGCAAAGATTAAAGATATTGTCGAATCTCAAGCTGTCAGTATTTTCCTGCCTATCCCCTCGTTCGATCTACGCTAGAATGTCTTTCGCTTCCTGCCAGACCAGATTGGACGCCGCTGAGGTCCCATGAAAATAGTGCCACGCATTATTCTGACTTTCCTGCTAGTCCTAATACCGTTGCTGTGCATAGCTGCCCTGCTCGCCAACGATGCACCGTCTGTTACCAAGCTTGACTATCCCAAAGCGAAGAGGGTCGACCAGGTCGACGATTATCACGGTACTAAGGTCGCCGATCCTTATCGGTGGCTGGAAGACACCGATTCACCCGATACCCTCGCCTGGGTGCAGGCGGAGAATAAGCTGACCTTCGGCTACCTCGACCAGATTCCCTACCGTAAAGCGATTCACGACCGCCTGACCAAGCTCTGGAACTACGAACGCTTCGGTGTTCCCGAGCAGCGCGGCGGACGCTATTTCTACCAGCACAACAATGGACTTCAGAATCAGAGCGTACTGCTGGTAGCAGAATCGCCGAATGCGGAGCCACGGATATTGCTCGACCCCAACACGCTTTCCACCGATGGTACGGTTGCACTGTCCGGTGAGGCCATCTCGGATGACGGCAGGCTGTTGGCCTACGGCACCGCCGCTTCCGGCTCCGACTGGATGGAATGGCACGTGCGCGATATCGATAGCGGCAAGGATTTGTCCGACCTGATCAAGTGGGTGAAATTTTCCGGCGCGTCCTGGACCAAGGACGGGAAGGGCTTCTACTACAGCCGTTACGCCGAGCCCAAGCACGACACGTCGATGCGCGATGCCAATTATTTCCAGAAACTTTATTACCATCGCCTTGGCACAACGCAGGCGGAAGACCAATTGATCTACGAACGTCCGGACAACAAAGAATTAGGATTTAACGGTACCGTAACCGACGATGGCCGTTACCTGATCATCACGGTGTGGCAAGGCACGTCTCCCAAGAACCGGCTCTACTATAAAGATCTCGCGCAGCCAGACTCGCCCGTGGTCAAGCTGCTGGATGACTTCGATGCGCAGTATGAATTCGTCGATAACGACGGTCCGGTCTTTTGGTTCAAGACCGATCTGGACGCCGCGCGCAGCCGGCTGATCGCGATTGACACTCGAACTCCCGAGCGCGCCCGCTGGAAGACAATCATCCCAGAGAGCGCGGAGACGATGCAGAGTGTCAGCGTGATCGATGACAAGTTCCTGGTGGAATATCTGAAGGACGCTCGCACTGAAGTCCGAGTCCACGATCTGCAAGGCAAGTTCCTGCGCAGCATCGATCTGCCGGGAATCGGCACGGCTGAGGGTTTTACGGGCAAGCGCAAAGATAAAGAGACTTTCTACGCCTTCACCAGTTTCACCATTCCGACGACTATCTACCGCTACGATCCAGAGAAGGGCGCCAGTTCAGTTTTTCGCCAACCCAAAGTCGATTTTAATTCCAGCCGCTACGAAACCAAGCAGGTTTTCTATACGAGTAAAGACGGCACCCGCATCCCGATGTTTCTCACTTACAAGAAGGGCATGAAACTCGACGGTCAAAACCGTGTGCTGCTTTATGCCTACGGAGGATTCGATATCTCTCTGACTCCCGCCTTCTCTGTCCCCAATCTGGTCTGGCTCGAGATGGGCGGAGTCTACGCGCAGCCTAACCTGCGCGGCGGAGGCGAGTACGGTGAGGAATGGCACCTGGCCGGCACAAAATTGCATAAGCAAAATGTGTTTGACGATTTCATCGCGGCGGCGGAGTGGCTTATTGCGAACCATTACACGACGTCTTCCAACCTGGCTATTTACGGCCGGAGCAACGGAGGATTGTTAATTGGAGCGTGTCTGACTCAGCGCCCCGACCTCTACGGCGCGACTCTGCCGGCGGTGGGAGTGATGGACATGCTGCGCTTTCATAAATTCACGATCGGCTGGGCCTGGACTTCGGACTACGGCTCCTCCGACGATCCCGAACAGTTCAAGGCTCTCTATGCTTACTCTCCGCTGCACAATCTCAAGCCGGGAACTAAATATCCTCCGACTCTGATTACTACAGCGGATCACGACGATCGCGTGGTGCCCGGTCACAGTTTTAAATTCGCCGCCACCATGCAAGCTGATCAGGCCGGACCTGCGCCCGTGCTGATTCGTGTGGAAACCAAGGCTGGGCACGGCGCAGGAAAACCTATTTCAAAGCAAATCGAAGAGATTGGCGATTCCTGGTCATTCGTGGCGCACAACCTCAACATGAATGTGCAACTGCAGTGAGGCCAAAATAGTCGTCAACCTAACTAACAGCTTTTCGGTGGAATTGTCTAAGTCCGGCTGCCAGCAGTAGAACGTCAAAAGCGGTCAGGGCAATCAGCACGGCGAGAATCGACAAATGCGGGAACTGCGGCACAAGGGTTCCGCGTAGGCCTTCGCTGGCGTAGACGAGCGGATTGATTAACACGATTTTCTGCAGAATGGGAAAATGTGCCAGAGCACTCCAGGGATAGTAAGTACAACCGAAAAATATCATTGGAGTCAGAACCATGCTGAACATCAGGCCGATGTGCGTCTGATTGATGCTGCAACCGAGAGCGAGACCGCCGCAGGCTGAGAAAAGCGCCACCAACAGTGTGACGCCGGCGAATGTCAGGGGAGAGCGCAGATTTAACTCCACGCCCGGGCGCAACAGCACCCATGCTGCAGGAATTACCGCTAACCCGGCGAGCAGGGCTTGTACGGCGCCGAAAAATACTTTCTCTATTGCCAGCCAGGAAATTTCTATGGGCGCCAGCAGACGGTCTTCGATCTCGCGGGTAAATTGAAATTCCGCTATCAACGGCATCGCGACCGCCCAAACGCCGGTGAACACCATGCTGATCGCCATGATGCCAGGCAGCAGCAGGCTCTTGTAGGCAGCAGGCATATAACCGCTGCTCACCATAACCCGGCCGAAGATAAACACGAACATCATCGGCTGCAGGAAAGTCTGCAGCACTAACGGGACAAAGTTGCGGCGAGCCACATGCGCATCGCGGCCAAGTAGGGCTAGAAAAGTTTTCCAGTTCAATCGCGCAGGCTCCTTCCCGTGTGGTGCAGAAACAAATTCTCCAGGCTCGGCTCCGAGATGTGCACGTCGCATAGTTCGATCGAGGCGCTTGAAGCAAGGTTGGCAATCTCGGAAACCAGCGGTCCGCCGCGGTCCGCATACACGTCGGCAGAGTTGCCGTTCGCGTCGTTATTTGCGCGCACCTCGGTTACGCCGGGCAAACTCCGAAGCCGCTGCAACAATTCCGGAGATTGCCGGCCAAATCGCAGACGCAGCAGAAAACCACCCGGCACCGAGGCCTTCAGTTCGCGAGGAGTGCCGATGGCAATGTTGCGTCCATGATCGATGATGGCAACGCGTTGGCACAGCGCATCCGCTTCTTCCATATTGTGCGTCGTCAGAAGAATAGTTTTGCCGCTCTGGTTGTATTCCCGGATGATATCCCAGAGAAGCAACCGGGTTTGCGGATCGAGGCCTGCGCTGGGTTCGTCCAGGAAAAGAACTTGCGGGTCATGCATCATGGCGCGTGCAATGGAGAGGCGTTGCATCATGCCGCCGGAAAATCCGCGGACCATCTGATCGGCGCGATCGGTCAGTTTGAAGCGATCGAGCAGGGCCTTTGCTCGTTCGCCTCGCTCGCGCGAATCGATTCCGAAATAAGCGCCATGAAAAAGGAGAATTTCACGCGCAGTAAGTGAAAAGTCGAGGTTGGGACGCTGCTGTACAACTCCAATCAGACGTTTGACGACCACCTGCTCCGCCCACACGTCGTGTTCCCCGATCCAGGCCTGCCCGCCGGTGGGCCGCACACGGGTGGTGAGAATTCCCGCGGTCGTGGATTTACCGGCGCCATTCGGGCCGAGCAGTCCAAAAATTTCGCCGGGAAGGATCTCAAGCGTCAGGCCATCAAGCGCCACGATCTCTGCTTTGGGTTGTTTGTTTTTCTTAGCTCGCGCCGAACCAAGACCGAAGCCGCCGCCCGATGCAAGTGGTGGCGGGGATGTATACACTTTTCGCAAATCGCGAGTTCGAATGCCAGCCAGCATGCTGCCGTTCCTCTGTGTTGCAAATGTGTACGACGCGAAATTTATTCCGCGACTATCCTTTGTGTTTCGCTAGTATAACGAGGTTTGAGGAAGAAACATTTCGACACCGCCAGATGTTTTCCCGGGCTCGACCCGCGTAAACCTGGCCATGCGGCGCAGAAGTAACAACGAGAGTTTAACAGCTCAGAACCGTGGTGCCCGAATCTATGCTGATTCATCCAGACCGTCTCCTGCCTGCCGACCCGGGCACGCGAAAGATCGCTAGAGCGCTCTATGAGTCTGTGCGAAGCTTGTCGATCGTTAGTCCCCACGGGCATACGCAGGCCGCATGGTTTGCCAGGAACCAGCCGTTTCCGGATCCAGCAACGCTTCTGGTACACGCCGACCACTACATCTTCCGAATGCTCTACAGCCAGGGAGTGTCGCTGGAAGAACTGGAGATCGGGCATGCGGAATTGAAAAATCCGAGGAAGGTTTGGCGAATCTTCGCCAACCATTATTATCTGTTCCGTGGAACACCGACTCGCCTATGGCTGGATTTTGTCTTTCAGGAACTCTTCGGGCTGGAGCGGCGGCTATCGGAGAAAACCTCCGATCTTTACTTCGATACGATTTCAGAAAAGTTAGGGACTCCGGAGTTCCTGCCGCGCTCGCTATACGAACGTTTCAATTTGGAGGTCTTAGCAACCACTAATTCTCCGCTTGATTCTCTGGCCGAGCACAAGGCAATTCGGGACTCGAAATGGAAGGCGAGGATACTGCCCACGTTCCGCCCGGACCCGGTTGTAGACCCTGAGTTTGCCGGCTTTGCCGAAAATATTGCGAAGCTCGGCGAGCAGACCGGGGAAGACACATCGACGTGGACCGGCTACTTGAATGCGCTTCGGGCGACGCGATTGCGGTTTCGAGAACTTGGGTGCACAGCGACTGATCATGGACATCCCACAGCAAGAACGGAAAATCTATCCCAAGCAGACGCGGCGGAACTTTTCCTTTGCATTCTCGCCGGCAATGCGAAAGCGCAGCAACAAGAACTCTTCCGCGCGCAAATGCTAACGGAAATGGCGCGGATGAGCCTGGAGGACGGGCTCGTAATGCAGATTCATCCCGGCAGCGCGCGCGATCACAACCGCAAACTCTACGAGCGCTACGGCCGCGATGTTGGTGCCGACATTCCAACGCTGACAGATTATGTGGAAGCGCTGCGCCCTCTGCTCGATCAGTTTGGCAATGCGCCCCATCTGACGATTATTCTTTTCACCCTGGACGAATCTACCTACAGCCGGGAACTTGCGCCGCTCGCCGGACATTATCCGTGTTTAAGGCTGGGGCCGCCGTGGTGGTTTCACGACAGTCCGGAGGGGATGATGCGCTTTCGCGAGCACGTTACTGAGACCGCGGGCTTCTACAACAGCGTAGGTTTTAACGACGATACGCGGGCGTTTCTTTCCATTCCCGCTCGGCACGATATGGCACGGAGAATAGACTGCGCGTTCCTGGCGAAGCTGGTCGCCGATCACCGACTCGAGGAAGATGAAGCCTTCGAAGTGGCGCAGGATCTCGCTTACCGGTTAGTGAAAAAGGCTTATCGTTTGTAGGAGCATAGATGGCTGACAAAGCGGCTATCAGCAGCGCGTCGCAGTCTGGCTCAACGCCCGAGCCATCTCCTGTGGCTCGTCTCGGACGCGTGCGCTGGACAGTATGCGCCATGCTGTTCGTCGCCACTTCCATCAACTATATGGATCGGCAAGTGATTGCGATTCTGAAGCCAACGCTCGAACACAGCATTGGCATGACGGAGGTAAGTTATGGCTATATTGTGGATGCGTTCCAGATTGCCTATGCCATTGGTCTTCTCGCGGCTGGCCGACTGATCGACAAATTAGGCACGCGGATCGGCTACATGTTGGTGATGGCGGTCTGGAGCCTCTCAGCAATGGGCCACGCGCTGGCCAGTACTGTGCTGGAATTCGGCTTTGCGCGCTTCTTTCTTGGAATCGGCGAGAGTGGCAACTTCCCTGCCGCGATCAAGACCGTCGCGGAATGGTTTCCGCAAAATGAACGCTCGCTGGCTACCGGTATTTTTAACTCGGGAGCAAACGTTGGAGCAATTCTGGCCCCCGCCATCGTGCCTTGGGTAACGTTGCGCTGGGGCTGGCATGCGGCTTTTCTGACGACGGGCATTTTTAGTGGGCTCTGGATTCTGTGGTGGTTCCGCTATTACCGCAAACCCGCGGACCATACCTCTCTAACCGGTGAGGAGTTGCGACACATATATTCAGAGGCGGCTGCCGACGTTGGTCCCTCCGTGCCCTGGCGGCGATTGCTGAGGTGCCGCCAAACCTGGGCCTTTTCGATCGCGAAATTTTTCACCGACCCGATCTGGTATTTTTATTTGTTCTGGCTGCCATCGTACTTCAGCGCGAAATTCAACTTGAATCTTGCGCATCTCGGACTGCCGCTTATCATTGTTTATAACGTGTCGGCGATTGGCAGCATCACTGGAGGCTGGTTGCCAGCACCCTTCCGTCGACTGGGACTCTCTCCCAACTACGCACGCCTTGCGGCAATGTTTTTTTGCGCTTGTTTGGTGGTGCCGATCTACACTGCGTCTGCCGCGAAGTCGGAGTGGACGGCCATTGCATTGATCAGTATTGCCGCTGGCGCGCATCAAGGTTGGTCGGCGAATCTCTTTACCACATCTTCGGATATGTTTCCGCGCCGCGCGGTGGGCTCAGTGGTCGGAATCGGCGGTATGGTGGGATCGGTAGGCAGCGCGCTCTTTGCGTTCTTCGCCGGACACATTCTGCATCTGACGCACAGCTATTCGAGCCTGTTCGGCATCGCGGCGAGTGCTTATCTGTTGGCCTTGATAGTCTTGTGGGTGCTCGCGCCAGGACTAAAGAAGGTAGAACTCATGGCCTGAACCGTAATGCGCGAAATCGTCGTCCGTTAATCGAAACGGACAACGCAGGTGAATTAAAAGCTGATCAACAGTTTTTAGGGAATTCACGGGCCGAGAGGAGACTCAATGGCGCACACACGACGCGAGGTGCTCGCGGGCTTAGGAGCGGCCGGACTTGCTGCGGCCATGCGGCCAATGGTGAAGAGCGCAGCAGCGTCACCGCTGGGAGAGCCCCTGGAAGCAGGCAACGACCCGTGTCCATTCCGACTGGCGGTGATTAATGATGAGATCACGCAGGACTTCGAGAAGGCATGCCAGGTTGTCTCCCGCGACTTTGGGCTGCATTGGATTGAGCTACGCTCGATGTGGAACAAGAACGCGACCGAACTCGCCCCCGGGCAAGTCGAGGACGCACGAAAGATTCTCGACGCACACAAACTGCGAGTGACCGATATTGCCAGCCCGCTTTTCAAGACTGACTGGCCTGGTGCCCCTCGATCGTCGCTGAGCGAAACCCGCGACCAGTTTCATGCTGATTTCGATGCCAGGACGCAGGACGAGCTACTTGAGCGTTGTCTCTCGCTTTGCAAGTCTTTCAACACCGATCGCATTCGCTGTTTCGACTATTGGCGGCTGGATGATCAGAAGCCGTATCGCACGGCCATCAATGCCAAACTGCAGGAGGCTGCGGAACGCTGCGCCAAAAACAATGTAATTCTGCTGCTGGAAAATGAAATGTCCTGCAACACCGCAACGGGTGAGGAGGCGGCCGCCGTGCTGAAGGCGATCCCCAACAAGAACTTCATGCTGAACTGGGATCCGGGAAATGCTGCCGCTATCGGAAGCACGCCTTATCCTACCGGCTACGACTCGCTGCCGAAAAAGCGTATTGGGCATTGCCATTGTAAGGATGTGGTTAGGAGGCCGGATCACAAATATGACTGGGCTCCAGTTGGCAGTGGGATTGTTGACTGGGTGGGGCAACTGCAGGCTTTACGGCGTGACAGTTTCCATTACGGGCTGAGTCTTGAGACTCACTGGCGCGGGGCTGGGACACCGGAAGCGTCGACGCGAATCAGCATGGATGGATTAAAGAAAACTTTGACGAAAGCTGGAATTACCTGTTGATCGCAACTTCCTGCCAGACAGATTGTTGACTACAGATCGTTGATTAAGGAGCAATGATGGTTACACGACGCGAGTTTCTCGATGCGCTAGCGGTGGGCGCAGCCGGACTGGCCGTGGGAACTACGGCAAAGAGTTACGCCCAGATTCTGGGCTCTAACGACCGGCTCAACTTTGCGGTAATCGGCTTGAACGGGCGCGGCTATGCGCATCTCTCGTCGCTGAAGGCGAATCGGAATGCTGCCCGCATTTCTTACGTTTGCGACGTGGACAGTGACATTCTAAAGAAGTTTGCCGATGCTACGCGCCACGAAATGGGCGAAGCTCCCGTGGCGGAAAGAGACTTTCGCAAGGTTCTTGAACAGAAAAATGTAGACGCGATCACCATCGCGACTCCCGACCACTGGCATACGCCCATTGCCATTGCCGGGTTGCAGGCGGGTAAGAACGTATACGTGGAGAAGCCGTGCAGCCACAATCCGGCTGAGGGCGAGATGCTGATCGAGGCGCAACGTAAGTATGGCAAACTGGTGCAGATGGGCACGCAGCAGCGCTCTTCACCACACACTATCGAGATCGTCGACAAAATTCATCAAGGCATGATCGGGCGGCCATACTTCGCAAAATCATGGTACGTCAATACGAGAAAGTCGATCGGCGTGGGCAAAGAAGTGCCAGTGCCTTCGCAGCTTGATTGGGATTTGTGGCAAGGTCCAGCGCCGCGCCGTCCGTATAAAGATAATGTGCATCCTTATAACTGGCATTGGTTCAGGATTTACGGCACGGGCGAAACTCTTAATAACGGCACCCATGAAGTGGATGTTTGCCGCTGGGCGCTCGGGGTTGACTATCCGAAGCGGGTTACAGCTTCGGGGGGCAGATACCAGTTCAAAGACGATTGGCAGTTCTATGACACTCTGGTGACCAGCTTTGAATATGACGGCGCGATGATTTCGTGGGAAGGAAAAAGCTGCCAGGGAATGAAATATTACGGTCGCGATCGCGGTTCGACAATCATGGGAACCACTGGCACGGTACTGATCGACCGCGATGGTTACGAGATATACGACCTGAAAGGAAATAAGACGAGCGACTTCAAGGTTGGCGACGCGACTTCATCCGCGGACCTGATCGGGCGCGATTCCATGACGGACGCACACTTCGCGAACTTCATTGCGGGAATTCGTAAAGGCGAGAAACTGAATGCTCCCGTATCGATTGGTAATGTGGCTGTAACGATGCTGCAGCTTTCGAACATCGCATGGGAAGTGAATCGCGAACTTCATCTTGATATGAACGACGGAAAAATCGAGGGCGACGCGGAAGCCATGGAGATGTGGGGCCGTGAGTACGAGAAAGGCTGGGCGCCGCATGTCTGACGAATTGACAGTCACGAACAAGTCTGTTTCGCGCCGCGACTTCGTTCGGTCTGGCGCGCTGGTTGCGGCGGCATTTGCAGCTCCGAAAAACGTCTTCGCAGTCGGTCGAGCCCATTCGCCCTCCGACAAAGCATCGCCGATTCGGCTGGGATTGGCCAGTTATACCTTCCGTAACTTCGACCGGGCACAGCTCATCGGCTTTATGAAGCAACTGAATGTCTTCGAGCTCAACGCCAAAGACGTCAAGGATCACCTGCCGATGAATCCGCAGCAAGAAGCGACTGCACTCGCCGACTATGCTGCGGCAGGAATTAAACTGCACGCCGCCGGCGCTATCTATTTCGCGAAAGATGACGATGCGGACATACGCTCTAAGTTCGATTACTGTAAGCGGGCGGCGATCGGCGTAATCGTCGCTGGCGATCCCACCCCGGAAAATCTGCCGCGAATTGAAAGGTTCGTAAAGGAATACGACATTCGGATCGCGATCCACAATCACGGTCCCGAAGATAAGTTATGGCACTCGCCGCTAGATGTCTTGAAGGTCGTGAAGGGTATGGATCCCCGCATCGGTTGTTGCATTGATGTCGGACATACGGTTCGCGCTGGCACAGATGTGGTGCACGCGATCCACGAAGCAGGCCCGAGGTTGTTCAACTTGCATATGAAAGATCTCTTGAACTTCGAAAGTAAGGAAAGCCAGGTCGCGGTGGGCGAGGGGCGCATGCCGGTACGAAAGATTTTTGAAGCGCTCATGGCGATAAAATATCCGGGCTTCGTCGATCTGGAGTATGAGATTCACCCGGATGACCCGATGCCGGGTGTAATCGCCAGCTTCGCTTATATGCGCGGTGTGCTGGCAGGCATGGGCTTCGACAGCCAGGGCGAGTAACTCGCTGGAAATAATCGTGGATTCCCAGAGTTAACGGCGCTATCGTAGAGTCCTGCGCAGTATATGGAGGACGTCATGAGCAAGCATTCATCCGACAAGCCATCCAGCAATCGACGAAGTTTTCTTAAGGCGAGCGGAATCATGGGGGCCGCACTCTTAGGACCGACAACCCTTCCCGCCGCTGCGAGCAGCCAGGTAAATCCCCCCTCTCGTACTCCGGGGGGAGATGCGATGCCGACTCGGAATCTCGGCAAGACCGGATATAAAGTGGGCATCTTCAGCCTGGGAGGCCAAGCTGCGCTCGAAAAAGCCAACAATGAAGCGACTGCCGCACCGATCATCGAAAAAGCTCTCGACCTGGGCGTGAACTATATCGATACATCTTCGATTTACGGCGGTCCAGATCGTTGGAGCGAACAATATGTCGGCAAGGTGATGAAGCATCGTCGTAGCGACGCGTTCCTCGCGACCAAAACGAAAGAGCGAACCCGCGACGGTTCCATGCGCATGATTGAGACCTCGCTGAAGTTGCTGCAGACTGATCATGTTGATTTGTGGCAACTGCACGATATCGGGACCATGACGGATGTCAACGAAATATTTTCTAAGGGCGGAGCGATGGAGGCACTCCTGCAGGCTCGCGACCAGAAAATTGTTCGCTATCTCGGCATTACCGGGCACTACCGACCGGATGCGCTGATCGAAGCGATTCACCGCTTTCCGTTTGACACGATCCTGATGGCGGTGAACGCTGCCGATCCGCATCACTTCAGCTTCTCCGAGCAACTGCTGCCGTTAGCGGTCGAGAAGCAGATGGGCATCATCGGAATGAAGGTCCCGGCGCGTGGCCGCATCCTCTCTTCATGGACGCCGCCGCCGATTGAGCAGCAAAAGCATTCCTGGGAAGGAATGGTGCTCGCGCCAACTCCGGGAACTCTTGATATGCGGCAGGCAATGTATTACTCGCTTTCCCTGCCAGTGAGCACCGTGATTATTGGTTGCGATTCCATTGCTCAACTGGAGCAGAATGTACAACTGGCACGGGAGTTCACTCCGCTGAATCAGCAACAGATGGCGGCGCTGAGCCAGAAAGCAGAGCCCGTGTCAAAACAGTCTCTGTTTTTTCGTTTTTATGAGCGAGCGTAGAAATGGTGGCTTGAAACACTACCCCCCTGGAGGTTTATATCTGCAATACGAATAGCCCGGATCGAAATTATTGATCAAAAGTAAGTTGACGAATCCTTGAGCTTCAGCCTAGCATCTAAGTCAGCATGTCGAGTTTCAGCAATTTTCGCCAGGAGTGCATGTGTGCATGTTGTTGTTGTGCATGCGTGTGCTCTGGCGCAGGTAAATTGCTGACTTAAAGTTTTCATAATTATCGGCACTTATACCCACCGCCAGAAATGATCTGGCGGTGGGTTTTTCTTTTTGGCGGCAAATATGACCAATGCAGTGACAGAAACTAAAGCACAGAAGTCCGAGCGCCTGAAGCGCGCCATGAATCCGTGGGACGGGCTGGCCGAGATTCGCCGTTTTGCGCGAGAGGGCTTCGAGTCGATTCCACCGGAGTGGATCGGCACCTACTTCCGCTGGTGGGGAGTCTACACGCAGGGCGACGGAGCCGGCGTGGTTGGCGGCCAAGGCGGGCAGGGCAAGGCCTTGCCATTCTTTATGCTGCGGATTCGTATTCCCAACGGTCTGCTGCGTTCCGATCAGCTCCGAACCATCGCCGATCTGACTCGCCGTTACGCCCGTGGCACTGCTGATCTGACGGTACGGCAAAATATTCAGCTGCATTGGGTCACGATCGAAGATCTTCCGCAGGTGCTGGAACAGCTCTGGCGAGTCGGCCAGAACACCACCGGCGCTTGCGGTGACGTCACGCGCAATATTACAGGCTGCCCGGTCGCGGGAGTCGATGCGGATGAGATTTGCGATGCCTCGTCGCTCGCTCTGGAAGTGGATCGAATGTTGGCGGGCAATGCCGAATTCTACAATCTGCCGCGCAAGTTCAAGATTTCGATCACAGGATGCCGTGTGTGGTGCCCATATCCGGAGATCAACGATGTTGGGCTGACTGCGATCGAGCGCGTCGTTCGTGGCAAGTCTGAGATTGGGTTTGGACTGCGCGTGGGCGGCGGACTTTCAACCGAGCCTTATCTCGGAGTTCCTCTCAATGCGTTTGTTCGGTGGAATCAGGTTCTCCCGGTGGTCAAGGGAGTAGCTGAACTGTTTCGTGACTCCGAACCATTGCGCGAACATCGCGAGCGCGCACGGCTGAAATTTCTATTTCTGCGGCATGGTTGGACACCGGGCGATTTCCAGAAAGATCTGGAGCGGCGTATTGGATTTCAACTGGATCCTGCCGAACCCGAGCATCCCCCCGCGGATGTTTATCGCGACCACATCGGCATCCACCCGCAAAAGCAAGCCGATTACTGCTACGTAGGGTCTGCGGTGTTGCGCGGCAGAATTACTCCTGAACAGATGAATGCGGCTGCGGACCTTGCCGAACGCTTCGCCGGCGGCGAGTTGCGCACCACCAACATGCAGAACCTGCTCATCGTCAACGTCCCTCGCTTACGGGCCGACGAATTGGCAAGAGAGTTAGGTGAGATCGGGCTGCCCGTAAGTGGATCTCCATTTTTTCGCGGCGCCATTGCCTGCAGCGGCAGTGAATTTTGCAAGCTTGCGATTACAGAAACAAAAACTTTTTCGCGCTGGCTGGTAGAGGAACTCGAAGAGCGCCTGCCCGGTTTTGATCAGCACCTGAAACTGCACGTCACGGGTTGCCCCAACAGTTGCGGTCAACACTGGATTGCCGACATCGGCATCGAGGGCAAGAAACTGAAAGTCGATGGCCAAATGCTGGATGCCTACTACTTCTGCCTGGGCGGGGCGGTTGGTTTGCATCAGTCGATCGCGCGTCCCGTGGGCTATCGGTGCCTTGCAACTGAGGTTCCCGAGGCGATTGAGCGGCTCTTGCGTCGATATCTTGCTGACGGTGACGCGGGCGAAAATCTCAGGCAGTTTTTTGCGCGCCACAGCGATGCGGAATTGCGTGACTACCTGGCCGGACAAACCGTGGATGCAGTCACTCGCGATTTGCCCGAGGGACGCGTTCCCAGCAGCGTGGAAGGTTAAGCGATGAGCCAATTGTTCCCAATGTTTTTAAAGCTCGAAGACAAACGCTGCCTCGTGGTGGGGGCGGGGAAAGTTGGCGAGCCCAAGATCGGCGGTCTTATCGACACAGGCGCGTCCATCCATGTGATTGCGTTGGAAGCTTCCGATGCGGTGCATCGATGGGCAAGAGAAAGCAAGATCACACTCGAACTTCGCGCGTTCGTTCCCGAAGATCTTGATGGAATGGCGCTTGCAGTCGTAGCTACTTCGTCGCGCTCGGTTAACGAGGCCATCTATCGGGAAGCGCAGAGGCGAGGGGCTCTGTGCAATGTGGTGGATGTTCCGGAATATTGCGACTTCTATTATCCAGCCGTCGTACGCCGCGGCGATCTTCAGATTGCGGTGTCCACCAGCGGACAAAGTCCGTCACTCGCCCAGAAAATCAGGCAGCAGCTTGAACGGCAGTTTGGTCCGGGCTATGCGCGGTGGGTTGCGGAGTTGGGAGCGACACGGAAGCTTGTGCTGGCCAGCGATCTTGATCCGCAAAGAAAGCGCGAGTTGCTACAGTCGCTGGCAAGTCGCGAGGCTCTCGAAGCGGCATTGGCGGAACAATCTGCGAGCAAATTGGTTCACGAAGTTTCTAACCACGAGGTTTCTAACGAGGACAGGAGAGTAACCGTATGAGCGGCAAAGTTTATTTGGTCGGGGCAGGGCCAGGTGACCCTGAACTGCTCACCGTGAAAGCTCTGCGGCTGTTACAGAACGCGGACGTTGTGCTTCACGATGACCTTGTGGCACCTGAGATATTGCAGTTAATTTCATCTACCGCTCAAATCCGAAACGTAGGCAAGCGTTGCGGAACAAAAACCATGAGGCAAGAGGAAATTAATTTCCTGATGGTGAGTTTGGCCGGTTCTGGACTCCAGGTGGTACGGCTGAAGAGTGGCGATCCACTCATTTTCGGTCGCGCCGGCGAGGAGATGGAAGCGCTGCGACGAGCAGACGTTGCGTACGAAGTTGTTCCCGGCATCACTTCCGCTCTTGGGGCTGCAGCCGCGACTGGGATTCCGCTCACGCACCGGCGAACATCGTCGACGATTGTACTGTCGCCGGGTCATCGCGCGTCCGAGAATGCTGATGCGGAATGGAGCCAGTTCTCTGGATCCGAATCGACACTCGTCGTTTATATGCCGGGTCACGATTATGCGGGAATGGCCAGCAAGCTTACGGCATCCGGCTTTGCCCCGGAAACTCCTTGCGCGATTATTTCCCGGGCAACTACGCCTCGTCAAAAGGTTCACGTCACCACAATTGCGAACCTTCGCCACTCGCCGCAACTTGCGGCACCGACTTTGCTGGTGGTTGGCGAGGTCGTAAGGTTTGCCGATTACGCAGAACAGACTTTCTCAACACATTTCGAGGTTCCGGCGAAGAGCGTGCGCCAGGAGGAGCGGTCGGCATGAAAGAAACTATCGCGCACTTGCAAATCGCGGCTGAGACCTGGACGCCCCAGCAGGTTCTGGGCTGGGCTTTCGACAATTTTGGCAATGGCGTGGCGATTTCCTCCGCCTTTGGTGCCGAGGGGATGGTTCTGATCGACCTTGCTTCACGGGTTCGAAAGAATTTCCGTCTCTTCACTCTCGACACTGAGTTTCTTTTTCCTGAAACTTACAATCTGATGGATCAAGTAGAGCAAAGATACGGCTTGGCGATTGAACGGGTTTATCCGTTGCTGTCTCCGGAAGAGCAGGAACGAGCTCATGGCTCAGCGCTCTGGCAGCGTAATCCGGATCAATGCTGCAATATGAGGAAAGTTGAGCCGTTGCGCCGGAAGCTGGGCGAATTGTCGGCGTGGATTACGAGCATCCGTCGCGATCAGACCGCGGCCCGTTCGGCTGCCGGGAAAATCGAATGGGACGAAAAATTTGGGCTAGTAAAAATCAATCCCATCGCCGACTGGAGTTCAAAGCAGGTGTGGCAATATATCCGCGAGCACGATACGCCCTACAATGCTCTCCACGATCGCAGTTATCCGAGTATCGGTTGCACACATTGCACGCGAGCGGTACATCCCGGCGAGGACCCAAGAGCGGGGCGCTGGTCTGGTTCGTCTAAAACGGAATGCGGGCTCCACATCATCCAAACGATAACGAATCCGCCGGAGGCGGGCGCTTAGCAAGGGGCGCGGCTGCGGATTGGTCGTCCTGTTTCGGCGGGATCACGCGAGATCCAATCCTTTCAACTCATCGAGAAGGGCCTTCTCCACTTTTTTCTGAAGTGTCGCAGGCAGCTTCTTTCCTTCCGACGTCAGATAAAAGGTATCAATCGCCATTTGCCCTTCCGTATCGATTAGGGCGATTTCGATATTGCAGTGCTGCCGCGATAAACAGGAACTCACGCGGTGCAACAACCTCGGCCGGTCCTGCGCAATTACTTGCAGCAAAGTACTGGTCGAGGAGCATTCATCATCAAAATCAATTCGGGTTTCGACCACCACTTTAGCTTTGGCCTGCTTTTCCGCGCGCTGACGGTCGCGCAGCATGCGATCCAGATCGGCTTCGCCCGCCAGAACCGCGGCAATGCTCTTTTTGAACCGGTCCCACTCCGATAGATTCAGTTCCAGAGTACGAAATCGATCCGTGAAATAAAGCGAGTCGACAACAATCCCTGCCTGGTTCGAAAAAGCGTTCGCCTTCACGATGTTCATGCCCCACGCGGCCAATACTCCGGTCAAAGTGGCGAACAATGACGGCCGGTCCTTTGTGACCAGCGTGAGCTCATACCAGTGGCGACCGCGCTTAAGATCTACCTGCACCGGATCGAGGCCGAACCGCTCCGCCATTTCCATATGCTTCATCACCTCTTCGGCGGAATGCACCAGCAGATATCTCTGCGGAAATCCCTCCACGAACTCCCTGAACTTGGCGCCAATCACGGGAGCCAGGCTGCGCAGGCGAGCCAGTTTTTCTGCGCCCACGTCGCCGTGAACGCGATGGTCGGCACTTCGGTTGAGGTAGTTTGCCGCGCCAATGTAGAGTTGCCAAACGCTTTCGGCCTTCCAGGGCGTGAGCGCCTCCGGATTCACCGCTTTGATGTCGGCGTAAGTCAGCAGGCACAACATTTTCAGGCGCTCCTGGGTGCCTATTTTTTCGGCGAAAGCGGCTATCGTCTCCGGATTAAAAATATCGCGCCGCAGCTGGGCTGACATTTCGAGATGGTTGCCGATCAGGAACAGAACCACCGCACGTTCTCCGGGCTCAACATCCAGACGGTCAAGGCAGCGGTTGGCGATCTCCATGCTGGCTTCCACATGATTGCTGCCGGGCACTCCCTTCCCCGTGTCGTGCAATAACAAGGCGAGGTAGAGCAATTCAGGATCTTCGAGTTCGCTCAACAGTTCCGCATAACGCTTGTCCCATTCCGATTTCGACTGATTCAAGCGATGCAGGCTTTCAATCGCGAGTATCGAGTGCTCATCCACGGTGAAGCGATGGTAATAATCCCGCACAACGAGCGAATCGATGGGCTTCAGCTCCGGCAGCAGCAAGGTAAGAAGGCGCAGGGAATGCATGGCCCGCAGCGCATCGGCGGCGTGGGGTTGAAGCAATGTTTCCTGCAGATAAAGCCAGAGTTCAGCGCCGCGCGGCGGCGTCACTGCCAGCTCTGGAAGCGCCTGCTCAATGCGATGTTCGGTGGTCGCGCTTAGTTTGAAACCGTGATGCGCCATGAAATGGAATAGGCGCAGCAGGATCTCGGGATCCTGAAGCGATGAGGACTGTTGCAGAAAAATCAGGCCATCCACCACGGAGAAGTCGGGATGCGATGGTCGCGACCGCCAGCCCTGAAATTGCCTGCGCAAAGAAGACCACGACTCTGGAATCTCTTCCATTAACTGTGTCACGGTGCGTTGCACGGCGCGAGCATGGCCAAAGTAAATCCGCATCCAGTCAGCGGCCGTGAGATCAGCTGAATCGGAAGCGCCAATCTTCCGCGCAGCCGCTTCGTCTTGTGCTTCCCAACTAAGAACGTTGTCGTCGCGGCTATGACGGAAGTGCAGAAAACAACGGGTGGCCATGAGAAATTCCAGAGCCTCACTCAGTTGCTTTCGCACCGGCGCGCGCAGTGAACTGGCGTGCGGCCAATCACCCAGCTTACTCATGGCCGAGACCAGCGCCAGCCAGCTCGCGACATTGCAATCGCGAAGACCGCCTGGCGTCTCTTTCAGATTCGGCTCGAGGTGGAATACGGTGTGACCGAATTTTCCGTGCCGCTCCTGTGTCACCTCGGCCAGGCCTTGCAGCAGTAATTTTGATTCTCGCGCTACTAGCTTGGGAACGGTCTTGTCGTGAAGCCGCGCAAACAATTCGCGATCGCCCAGAAGAAAACGGCAGTCGAGAAGAGAAATAGTGAACTCAGTATTGTTGGGATCAAAGCGCTCGCACTCCGATAGCGTTCGCGACGCGGGACTTAACCTGAGTTTCAAATCCCACAGTTCCTGGGAGAAGCGCTGGACTTCGGTTTTGTGCGTTTCCTCGCCGTTACGATCGGCAAAGAGAAACAGCAGATCGATGTCGGAATAGGGAAACAGCCAGCCGCGTCCGAAACCTCCAGTGGCCACCAGGGCGAAGCCGCGAGGTCCAGTTTCGTCAGGGGACACGAACTCGCGCCAGAGGCGGCTTAGGACATCTTCGATGAGCAGGGTCCGCTGAGCGACAGCGGCCCGGCCGTCTCCACTTGCGGCGAAGTCGCGCGCAATTCGCTCCGAGACCTGGGCGAGAGAGCTTCGCAATTCACCGATCAGTAGGGACGCTGCCGTCATGACCAAGGGTCAGTGGATCTGTGATCTAAGCACGGTGATCGAAGCTCAGCGATGCCCAGCCTCCAGCGCGTTCTACAGTGCCCCCTCGCCCCGCTCGTCATTGCGGATGCGAATGGCTTCGTCCACACGGGTGAGAAAAATCTTCCCGTCGCCGATCTTCCCGGTCCGCGCTGTGCTCATGATCGCTTGCACAGCCTTCTCCACCATCGCGTCCGCCAATACCACTTCCAGCTTGGTTTTGGGGATAAGATCCACGCTGTACTCGCGCCCGCGATACACCTCGGTGTGGCCCTTCTGACGTCCATGGCCGCGGACCTCAATTACCGTCATGCCTTCGACGCCAATCTCCTGCAGCGCGCCTTTTACAGCTTCCAGTTTGGAGTTTTGGATGACTGCTTCAAGCTTAGTCATGATTTTGTTCTCAGACTCTCTCGCACCCTCCCCCATGATGTCCGGCGTGGGGCCTTATCCCTTCCAGTTGTAATCTTTCTCCCCTGTTGCGACAAGTGGAAGCCTGATGTTCTTTCTGCTGAACTCTCTCGCACCGGAATCTTAATGGCTTCAGTGTGCCGGTTTCCATCGATGGCATAAGTGAAGGTCAGTTCAAGCACACAACTCCCGCGCTCACTTTATCCTTCAGAGTAAGTTTATGAAAATCGAAACTATTGATCAGTCTGATCGGGGATTACGATGGAAAGTCAAACGTGAGGAAGTTCCCTTTCCAGCCGGACAGCCTAATTCTTGTTAAACGCTAGCCGTGTATATGTAACGTAATAAGCAGGGGCATATTTTCAAACAACAAATTAACTTCGAGAGTCGGGGAGGGCGGCCGAGTGTGCACCATGTAGTCTTCGCCGGTAATTACTGAGGGTGGGGAGAGCATGCAGCCATCGCCCAAACCGGCAATCTTATTTTTGAAGTTTCCCGCCACCATGTTGCAGACTTCGCCCAGCGCATCAGAAATATCCGGCCCCACTTTATCCAATTCCAGCCCGAGCATTCGAGATGCCATAAGTGCCGCGGCTTTTTCCTGACAACGAATGGCGACCATTCCGCTCAGTTTTCCGGCTAATCCCACCATGGCGGTAACGTCGAAGCGGGCTGGGGATTCGGAGTCCGGCTTGGTCAATTCGCTCACCAGCATCATCTGGAAAACCTCGCGTGTGGCGAATTCGAGAAATGGAAGCCAATCCTGATGCTGCTTTTCTTGAGTAAGCAAGGGATTTATAGAATTCATGGTTGCCTTCCGCGCGTCTGACCTCAATTAGCCTGGTCGAGCCGGCTTTGCCTTGCAGCCTTTCGCACCCATACGAGTCCCGCGTTTGTAACATCGGCAGAAAAGGAGAGACCTTTAACGTTTCATTATTGTGCTGAGAAAATGGCGAGCAAGAATTGGTTATTCGCGTTTGCTGGTAGTCTCAAAAGAGAGCAGGAGAGCGTCCGCCGTTGGCCCCTATTATTAACGCACAAGGAATTTCGAAGCATTTCGGATCGAGCCCGCTCTTTCAGAACGTTTCCTTTACGGTTTCAGAGGGCGACCGCATTGGGCTGATCGGTCCAAACGGTTCGGGCAAATCTACTCTGCTTAGAATTCTCGCAGGGGACGTAAGCCCCGATAGCGGCGAAATCGCCGTACGCAAGCGGATTCGGCTGAGCTGCGTGGAGCAAGACTCGAAGTTCAAGTCTGGCGACACCGTGCGGTCCGTTACTCAGAGGGCGATGGAGCGTGCCGGTGTGCCCGAGTCAGAACGCGGCACCCGCTTCGCGGAGACTCTCGGCCGCGCCGGCTTCCAGGATCTTGATGCCGAAGCCTTCTCTTTATCCGGAGGCTGGCAGAAGCGCCTGGCCATCGTAGAAGCGGTAGTCCAAGCGCCGGATATTCTTCTGCTCGACGAACCCACAAATCATCTTGATCTGGCCGCCATCGAATGGCTGGAGGCCTTGCTCCAGGCCGCGGCATTCGCCTGCGTGGTGGTCAGTCATGATCGCTACTTTCTGGAGAATGTTGCCACCGATATGGCGGAATTGAACCGGACGTATCCCGATGGATTGCTGCGCGTCTCGGGAAGCTATAGCCGGTTCCTCGAGAAGAAAGAGGAATTCCTGCATGCTCAATCCAAGCGGCAAGAGGCCTTAGAGAATTTGGTACACCGGGAAATCGAATGGCTGCGCCGGGGAGCGAAGGCGCGAACCAGGAAGTCCAAGGCGCGGATCGATAAAGCCGGGGAGTTAATGGGCGAGCTTGCCGATTTAAATGCACGCAGCCGCAGCGGAACTGCGCTCATCGATTTTTCGGCCACCGATCGAAAGACCAAGCGGTTGATCGAACTGGAAAATGTTTCTTGTGAAGTAGGAGATCGCAAATTATTTACCGAACTCAACTTTGTCATTACCGCTGGCACCAGAGTTGGACTCGTGGGGCCGAACGGCAGCGGAAAGACCAGCCTGCTGCGCTTGTTGCGCGGTGAAACAACTCCGGCAAGCGGTGAGATTCGCCGCGCTGACCGGCTTCGCATGGTGTACTTCGATCAGACCCGCGCACTCGATCCGGATGTGACATTGCGCCGCGCTCTGGCTCCGGAAGGCGATTCGGTAATTTATCAGGACCGTTTAACGCACGTGGCTTCGTGGGCAGCGAAATTTCTTTTTACCGGCGAACAACTGAATCAGCCAGTGGGCAAGCTTTCTGGTGGAGAACGGGCGCGCGTTTTGATCGCACAACTTATGCTGCAGCCCGCCGACGTCCTGCTGCTCGACGAGCCGACGAATGATCTGGATATTCCGACCCTGGACATCCTGGAAGAAAGTTTGCTGGAGTTTAAAGGGTCTCTGGTTCTGGTTACCCACGACCGCTACATGCTGGATCGAGTTTCGACGGTAGTTCTCGGACTCGACGGGCAAGGCGGTGTGGGACGGTTCGCGGATTACTTGCAATGGGAAAGATGGCTGGATGAGCGCGAGCGGCAGGCACGCTCCGAAGTAGTGAAAGGTGGCGAGAAGCCCGCAGGACGCACCCATGGCGAGGGCCAGCAGCAAGGATCGGGAAAAAAGAAGTTGTCATATCTGGAAGCGCGGGAATTCGAAACGATCGAGCAGCGAGTCGCGGATGCGGAGGGAGCGGTGCAGGCCAAGCGCGCGCAACTCGAGGACCCTGGCATTGTCAGCGACAGCGAACGCCTGATCGCCGCTCATGCTGAGATGGAAGAAGCTCAGGAAAAGGTGGATACGCTCTACGCACGCTGGGCCGAGTTGGAAAAAAAGAAAAACTAGAATTCGTTGGCAACTCTCTGGCAAAGAATTCAGAAAAATTGCGTTTCAGTATCCGAGGCAAAACGCGATGATGGTTTTTCCCTGGGTTCCAGTGGCTCTTTCAAGTTCTTCCAGCAACACCGATTCCAGGTCCTCGGGGTCAGGCTTCATCTCGCAGGCGGCGATCTCTTTATCGGTCGCGCCTTGAAAGCAGAGTTCGCAAACTCCCAGACCATCTTCGCAGCGAACCGGCGGCCCGAAAACGCGGCAGGTTATGGGACGCGATTCGTAGAGTTCGCAGTGGCCAGTGAAGGGGTCGAGCGCGGGGCAAGGTTCGTGATTCGCGAATTCAGAAAAACGACGCTCCGCCACGGCTCCCTCGTCGAGTAAGCCACTCCTCGGATCTCCCGGAAAGTCTGGCGACAAGCGCGCAACTGCATCTCGGGCCCGTGCGCGCACAGCCTCAGCTCGGGTCGGCGCTCTCGATTCAAGTTCGGCCAGTCCTCTACGCAATCGAGCCGCATCGAGTTGATTGATCGGAAAGGCGCCAATGCAGCATTGTGTGCATCCCGGTCTGCAGACCAGCCACTTGCCGCTGCGACGAGTGACGTCAGCTAAGGCCGAGTCCACAATCTGAATCAGAACCTCATCATGGGAAGCTGGAAAATCCGACCACATAGCGATTGCTAAATCATACAATCCAATCGCGGCGGTGGAAACTGCGACGATTCAGCAAGGCGAGTGCGGTTTCAATGCAGGTCTCCCGAAGGCGACGGAGCCACATAATTCTGGCTCCAGTCGCCGGAAACGCCCACCCCTCCCCCCGGTGGTGTGGCCCTTCCCTCTCGGGATCCCGCGCTTACCAGGAACCAGCGCCGGAGAAACCCATAAAACTCAGTGGTTGGCTACCGGCAAGCTAGTTACATTGGAATAGTGGCAGCTACCGCCGAAACGTTTCACCGCTGCAATAATTTTTTTGGCCCGAGTGTTTACTCGGAACATCCATCTGTACGCGGGTCCGCGATTTGGGTAAGATAGCTGCCACTTAACCACAGGGCCCGCAGATGCAGTTTCACGCCTTTGACAGGCATTACCTGGAACAGCTTGCCTCTGGAGATTTCCGGACACAGGAGCACTTCGTTTCGTACTTCAGCGAGTTGATCCGGCTGAAGTTGAGCAAGCGATTGCACTCCCATTCCGAAGTGGAAGATGCCCGGCAAGAAACCTTCGCACGAGTTTTTGCCGCATTGCGAAAACCGGATGGAATCCGGGAACCGGAACGGCTTGGGGCGTACGTCAATTCTGTATGTAACAATGTTTTGCTGGAGTACTACCGATCCTCGTCCCAAGAGCTCACCAGCGATGATGAAGAGGCTGAAGCCAATATTCCCGACCCTGCCATCAGCGTGGTCGACGTGATCGCCAACCGGCAAGTTCAAAGAAACGTGCGCGAGATTCTCGACCAGCTCCAGGAAAAGGATCGGCGATTAATCAAGGAAATATTTCTTGACGAACGCGACAAAGATGACGTGTGCCGCGACCTTGGGGTCGACCGGGAATATTTAAGAGTACTGCTGCACCGCGCCAAGAAGTCTTTTAAATCCATTTACTTAAAGAAAATTGCCAAAGAAGCAATGCCGGGATGTTGATTCCAAGTAACGATTGCGCGCAATTTGTCACTATCTGTACATGAGGAGACTTCGAGTTATGGATCACAGCGAGGCCAGCCGCTTGATGGCCAGTGAGAAGTATCTTCTCGACGAACTTTCTCCAACCGAAATAGAGGAGTTTGAAGAACATCTTTTTGGCTGTCACGATTGCGCCATGGATGTGCGCGCGGGCTCTGTATTCCTCGAACAGGGAAAAGCAGAGTTGGCAAGTTCCCCGGCCAATGCAAGGCACGTCCCGGCAGAAGTCCGCCCATCCCGTGGTTTTTCGTGGTGGCGTGCTGCTTTCGCCGTCCCAGCTATGGCGATTCTCTTGCTTGTCGTGGGATATCAGAATCTGGTCACCTATCCCGCACTCAAGGGTGCTTTAGCAGAAAATAGAGCGCCAAGGATTCTGCCGGCAGCGGCCTTGGTCAGCAGCGCCACACGAGGTACGGAGCCAACCACGATTGAAGTCCGCGCCGGCCAACCATTCCTTCTACCCCTCGACATTCAGCCACAGAATTCTTACGAGTCGTATGTAATCGAGTTGCAAAATCCGGCGGGAGTAGTACAGTGGTCACTCCCGGTATCGTCCCAATTAGTCAAGAACACGTTGACGATTGGAGCGCCAGGTGTAGACAAAGCCGGACGTTACGAGGTCATCGTGCTGGGCCGGAACGCAAACGGTGAGACTTCAGAAATTGGGCGGTATCCCTTCGATTTGCAGTTTGCCGGAGTGGCAAATCCTTAGACTTTAGCGAGAAAACAATGGCGCCTACCAATCGAGTTCATTACTTCCACGCCGATGCCAGCGCTGCTGGCGGATATTTTCAACTTCCCATCGATCGCAATCTTCCTCCGCAAGCGCCCATGTCTCTTTCGCCCTCGGGCGGCTATGGTTTCGCTCGCTCCGAGAATTTTCGCCTCGACGGCGTGCTCTCTTATAAATCTGCCTACACTCAAGTTGCTGGACACCTGAGCAACAAACCGAACCACGGCTGGGTGACTCTCGTGACCTCAGTCATCGAGGGATTAAATGTGCTGGACGTGATTACGGCAGACCGGCTCTCTGCCCAGATTTCAACCGAACATCCCCTGGAGGGCAACAATCCCAAGGTGAATTTCCTGGGAACAGCATTCGAGAATCTAAAAATTGCAGGATATCCCATCGATATCACGCTTGACCTCGACATCTGCGATCAGGGAAGTGGCAGCGCCTATCCCAAGCAGTCCTGCGTAAGCGACGAGCAATTCCGCCGCCGGGTTGCACAGCAGTACCAAGACATGACCGATGCGGAAGACCTTCCGGATTGGGTGAGCGATCGAGCGATACCAGATTGGATCAAAGCGCGTTACAAGTGGGACGCGGCCAAAGCCACAAGCAACGGTAGCATCCTTTGCTCGATCGTGAAGGAAGCGAACGGCCAATTCCCCGGGAGACCGTTCGGTAACGTATTTGAGGTCCCCGGATTTGGCCGAGTTTTTCTGGGCGAATTGCTTGTAGACTGCAAATCTTATCAGCTGACCATGGTCAGGCTGGACATGGGATGCTCCGGCGAAGGCAGCGGAAGCTTCGGAACCGCGAAGGCCAACGGTGGCACCGAACCCCCGAGTTAAAAATTGCCCCTTCACCTCTCTCTCTTCTCTCTGTAGACTGCCTCTCGACCCCAGCCGCCGGGCCTAAAACAATTGTTCATCTACAGAGAGACCGAGATACCACTCCAAAGTGCATTGAGAGCGACGGGAACGATGTGGAGGCCAAGAAACCAGTGGTTGATGTTACTGACCCTTTCCTTGGCTTGGGCGATTCTTTCAGCTTGGGGATGCGGACGGTCACCTGATCCGCAGAAGACATTCAATCATGCGCGACAGACATTTCTTCGCGGCGACCTTCCAGGTGCAGAGTTAGAAGCAAATAGTGGCTACAAGCTCTTCTCCGGGCGCAATCAAGAGTGGGCGTGGAAGTTTCGACTTCTCGAAGCAGAGGTGCTTGTAAGCCGCGGACAGAGTAAGGAAGCACTCTCCCGGCTCAACGACACGTTGCCGCCGGAACTCACTCATGGTGACCTTCCCATCAAACAGAAGATAATCCAAGGCAGCGCCTACATCCCACTCGACCGTCTTGCGGAGGCCGCCAAATGCCTGGAAGCTGCCGAGAAGCTCTCGCAGGAATCGCCCTCGCCTTTAGAAGGGGAGATTGCGAGAGCCTGGGGAGCGCTGCGCCGCCGACAAAATGATCTAGCTGGTGCTGATCATTCCTTCCGCCAGAGTTTGCGCCTGGCGCAGGAACAGCATGACGAGCATCTTGAGATGACCGATCTTCTAAACTTAGGTACTGTGGCTGAGCAGGAAGAGCACTACGACGAGTCCGTCGATTGGTCCAATGCAGCAAGCCGGAAGGCTTTCGAACTCGGCGATCAAAGGCTCGCGGAGTTGGCCCAAGCTAATCTGGCCTGGGCCTACTACAAAATGGGAGACTTTGACCGGGCTCTAGCGCTGTACCAAAAGGCAGAGAAGGTTGCAAGCAATCTTGGCGCCTTGTATCAGCGAATTCTGTGCCTCAACAACATCGGATTGGTCTACTACGAACTTAATCAATTCTCGGTTGCTGAGAAGTACTTTCGACAATCCCTTGCACTGGCTCAGAGTAATGAAAACTCTCAACAAATCATCGATGCCCTAACCAGTCTGGCCTTCGTCTCTGCGCAAAACGGGGACCTAGCCGACGCACAACAATACGGCGAGCAAGCTTTTCACAAAGCGCACGCGAGGAACGATCGCTCGTCTGAGCTCTATCCCCTTCTCGTTCGAGGCCAAGTGGCAACCGGACGCGGAGATTACAAACAAGCCGAAGCGGTGTTCCACGAAGTCGCGAATGATCCGAAAAGCGATCTCTCCTTGCGCTGGCAAGCACAAAATGACTTGGCGCGGCTCTATGAGCAGGAACATCGGCTCTCAGCCGCGGATAAGCAGTATCGACGGGCGCTCGCCACCATCGAGCAAGCGCGCTCCACGTTGCAGCGAGAGGAATTCAAGTTGCCTTTTCTCGCGAACGCCGCGCACCTCTACGACGACTACATCTGCTTTTTGTTGGCTCAGAGAAGGGACCTGACAGCTCTGGAGTTAGCCGATTACAGCCGAGCCCGAACGCTGGCGGAAGGACTGGGAGTGCTCCCGAAAAATGCAGCGGCGGATTCGCGTGCAATGAATGCGCAACAGATCGCCCGCGCAACGCATGCCACCATTTTGTTTTACTGGCTGGGCCGGGAACACTCCTATCTCTGGGCCATCACGGCGAATCAAACGGCGCGGTATCAGTTACCTCCAGCAAGCGAAATCGATGCGGCTGTGCTGAGATATCGGCAAGCCCTACTCGGCTGGCAGGACGTGCTGAAAACGGCGAATGCTGACGGCACTCATCTCTACGACGTTCTTGTGGCGCCGGCGCAAAAGCTGATACCACCCAACTCGCGTGCGATCCTGATCACCGACGGCAGTTTGGACAGCTTGAATTTTGAGACGCTGCTCGTTCCAACTCCGACCGTGCACTATTGGATTGAAGACGCAACTGTGCTGACCGCCAGTTCGCTGCGCGTGCTTGCGGCCCCAAAAACCTATCGGGGGACGGAAACCGGAAAACTCTTACTAATCGGTGATGCCATTACCCCAAGCGCTGAGTATGCCCCCCTGCCCAATGCGATGCGGGAAGTACAGAATGTAGAGAGCCACTTTCCGGTCGAGAAGCGGGAGATCTTCACGCGGGATCATGCAACTCCCGCCGCATACCTGGGAAGTGATCCAGGTCAGTTTTCCTTTATTCACTTCGTGGCCCATGCTACCGCCAGCAAATTAAGTCCGCTTGATTCAGCCATCGTGTTATCCCGATCAGCTGGGGACCAGGATTCTTTCAAGCTCTATGCTCGCGACATTACTCCACATTTGCTGCACGCCAACCTGGTGACTATCTCGTCCTGTTACGGAGCAGGCGCCGAGGCGTACTCCGGCGAGGGACTGGTGGGGCTTTCGTGGGCTTTTCTTCGCGCGGGAGCGCACAACGTGATTGGCGCTTTGTGGGATGTGAGCGACGCTTCCACCGCTGACCTGATGGGACGCATGTATGATGAACTGAAGCGCGGCCAAACTCCGGAAGCAGCGCTGCGCGCGGCCAAACTCTCGCTACTGCATTCCGACGGGATTGCCCGAAAGCCGTTCTATTGGGCTCCTTTTCAACTCTATACCGGACGGCGATAACGCTGGCAAAGGAGGATTTCCACAAGTTACAAGAGCGATTTGGCGAGAATCAGGCCGCCGAGTGGCTTAGAATAAGCGATTCGGCAAGCCGTGTCCTATGAGCAGTTTGACTGACGTCGCCAAAAAATGGGAGGGCCGTGTTGTCAATGGAAAGTTCCCGCTGCGGCAGTGGCTTGGAGGCTCCGAGCACAGCGCGGTATTTCTTACCGAACGAAGCGGCGATGGATCGCAAAAGGCAGCCATCAAGTTAATTCCCGCGGATTCCTTTTCCGACGGTAATCTGGACGAAACCGGTCAACTCGCTCGATGGGCCGACAGCGCGAAGTTGTCTCATCCCCATCTCATTCAGCTCTTTGAACATGGACGTGGCAAAATCGACGATTGCAATTTCCTCTATGTCGTCATGGAATATGCGGAAGAGAATCTGGCGCAGATCCTGCCGCAGCGGCCTCTCTCGCCGGACGAAGTGAAGGAGATGCTTCCGCCTACCGCTGAGACTTTGGCTTTCCTGCATCAGGCCGGGCTCGTCCATGGCCATCTCAAACCAGCAAACATTCTGGCCGTGGATAATCAGCTAAAAATCTCGGCCGACAGCCTGCGCAAGATCGGCGAACGCGACAAGCAATTCCCCACTCCCTACACTGCACCGGAACTGGCGAAGACAGGCCCATCCCCGGCGGCAGACGTTTGGTCGCTGGGCGCGACCCTGCTTGCCAGCCTGACTCAACGCGAGCCGGATATCAAAAATACCAACGGTAGTCAGGTTGCGATACCAGAATCAGTTCCGCAACCTTTCCGCAGAATTGCACAGCGCACCCTGCGCGTGGACCCTCAGCAACGCTGTACGATCAACGAAATCGTCAGCCAGTTCAGGGTCCCGGATCCTGGGGCCGTGAAGGCCACCGAGAAGCCGTTACCGGAGAAGCGCAGCAATCGCTGGCTCATGGTTATCCCGGTGGTCGTTGCCGTGCTGCTTTTGGCGATCTTTTTCGGTCGCAACTTCGGTCGCAACTCGCACCAGCCACCTAACTTGTCTTCGGAAAACCGCGCGGCAGAATCTTCCGCTGCTCCCTCACCACAATCGCCGGTCCCGCCTGATGACAAAGCAGCGCCCACGCAGACCGGAATTACGCATGGTAGGGTACTTCAGGAAGTCTCTCCCGATGTCTCGCCGGGCGCGCGGCGAACGATCACAGGACACATAAAAGTAAGCGCACGAGTTTCTGTAGATATTTCCGGAAACATCTCCGGAGTAACACTGGTCTCTCCCGGGCCAAGCAAGTACTTTGCGAAACAGGCGCTGGCTGCGGCACGACGCTGGAGATTCAGTCCAGCACAAGTGAACGGGCAGCCTTCAGCGAGCGAGTGGATTCTACGCTTTCAATTCGGCAGGGCTTCAACGCAAGTTTCTCCGACTGAAACAAAGCCTTGAAATAAGTCTGCTCAACCCTCTGCGTCTTCGTTGTTCGTCTTTATCTTCCAAATCATCTGCCGTAGCATCCCGAGCAGAAATTCCCCGTCGCCCTTCTGCAGGTGCAACCGACGTATCACACGCCGCACTGCGGCGTGAAACGATTTCGAGGTATTGAGCTTCGGATATTCACTGGCTCGCAGCGCCACCAGCAAAGTATCGGTAATCCGCTCGATATCGGCTGAGGAAGCCGGATTTCCATTCGCGGTCTGCGCTAACACGGCGGGATCTCTCTTCAATTCGTACAAACAAACCGCCACTGCCTGCCCCAGATTCATTGAAGCGTGCTCATCGCGAGTGGGGATGTGCATCAGCCAATGGCAATGACTCATATCCTGATTCGACAGGCCGAATTTTTCCGAGCCGAATAAGAGTGCGGCATTACCCGTCGCCAGATGGGTCCGGATATCGCCGGCTCCCTGCTCTAGCCGGACCAGCGAATGCTGCAGATCGCGATGGCCGACCGCGGTGGTTCCTACCACCAGCGAGCAGTCGGCCACCGCTTCAGCCACCGTCTTGTACACTTGGGCTGTAGCCAGTGTGGCCGCCGCGCCCACCGCGGAGCGAGCATCCCGAAATGCTATATCGTAAGGGTTCACGAGCCTGAGATGGGGAAATCCGAAGTTGCTCATGGCGCGGGCCGCAGCACCAATATTGAGGGGATTGCGCACGTCCACCAAGACGACGCGCAAATTGGCGAATTCGGCGGCAACAGGCAAGCTGTCGATATTCTACGGCAGGAAGGAATTGCGCAATGATTCTGAGCGGCGTAGCCCTCACATAAAGGGTGATTGGGGAGTCTAATCTGTAGCAAGCGGTTTGCCGGGTGGCCTTTTTCCCCAGGGATGCAATTGTAAAAAGTTTGTCAAACCGTGCCGGGTACGCTTTATTTGGGCGGAAAGCGCTGTAAGCTTCATTGGTCCCGGGAAACTGAAACTTGTGCGTGCCTGGGACATCCCAAGTGAAGGATGGTTTTCCATGGGTCAAATCGCAACACCTCTAAGCGCTGCCAGGTCGACTGATACGATTCACTCCACTCGGCCCCTCGGAAGAATTCTCGTGGTCGAAGATGATCCTTCGGTGCAGAAGGCGTTGAAGCGTCTGTTCGAAACCGAAGGATACACGGTTGAGGCGCAGGCCAATGGCCAGTCGGCGCTGGAGAGTTTTCAAGCGGCTCCGCCCGCGGTTATTATTCTTGACCTTCGCTTGCCCAAGCTTTCCGGCAGCGACTTGTGCAAGGTGGTCAAAGCTCAGGCGCCGGAGTTGCCGATCGTCGTGCTCAGCGCAACCAGCGATGTTTCCGACAAAGTTTTGTTGCTTGAGTTGGGTGCGGACGACTACGTAACCAAACCCTTCAGCCCGCGGGAACTTCTTGCCCGCGTGCGCGCCGCTCTGCGGCATACCTCTAGAACGGCGACCGTGAGCCTGGTAAGCTTCGATGGAATTTCCGTGGACTTCAAGAAGATGGAAGTCCAGCGCGACGGGAAGGTTGTGATTTTGACCGCGCAGGAATTTAAGACATTGCAGTTTTTTCTACAAAATGCTGACCGCGTAATCAGCCGCGACGAGTTGCTCAACGAAGTTTGGGGATATCAGAATTATCCTTCTACGCGTACGGTTGACAATCATATTCTGAAGCTGCGGCAGAAATTGGAACGCGATCCAGCCAGTCCAGTACACTTCCGCACCGTGCACGGGATGGGCTACAAATTCGTGCGTTGACTTCCCTTGGATCCCACACCAGAACCCGCGTCGCAAACTTTCGCTCAACAGCCCGGAAACGCACTCGTCCACCGGACCCGGCTCCGCACCCGGTTCTTGCTCTCCATGCTGCTGATTACCGCGGGCTTGACGGCGATGAGTCTTCTTGTGGTCCGGCAAAGCGTTAAGCGCCACGTGCGCGAAGGAATTGTTCAAGACCTGCGAAATTCCGTTACCACATTTCAGAATTTTCAGCGTGATCGCGAAGTTATGCTCACCCGCTCCGCCCAGCTGGTGGCCGACCTTCCGATCACGCGCGCAATCATGACGGCGCACGATCCAGCCACCATCCAGGATGCTTCGCGAGATGTTTGGCAATTGACTGGCAGCGATCTTCTGGTGTTGGCCAATCGCAACGGAGCGGTGGTCGCCCTCCATACAAAATCGCCGGGATTCACTCGCGAAGCTGCTCAGCAATACTTTCAACGTTCTTTGAACGAGGAGGATTCGAGCCACTGGTGGTTCGGAGATCATCACCTCTATCAAACATTTGTACAGCCGGTTTATTTTGGATCCAAGACGGAAGGCCCCTTACTTGGTTTCCTTATCATCGGATACGAAATCGATAACCGGCTTGCTCGCGAGGTTAGCAAGGTTTCCGCCAGCCGGGTCGCTTTCTCCTACGGCGATGAAATCGTGGCTACTACGCTCACCCCCACACAATCCCAAAGCTCGACGTTGCACGCGTTGTCAGCGGATGCGCCGCGGAGCGAGCCGCGCGATGTAGAGGTCGGCCGTGAACTTTTTCTCGCTACTTCTCTTGACCTTTCCAGCCAGCAGGAAATCCCAGTGCGCTTGACTGTGCTCGGCTCTTACGATCAAGCCGCGAAGTTCCTCGACAACTTGAACCGGTTGCTGCTGCTGCTCGGTCTCACCGCCGTGCTTCTAGGGAGCGGATTGGTATTCTTGATTTCCCACACTTTTACGCGTCCGCTGGCCAGTCTGGTCGACGGAGTGCGCGCGCTGGAGCACGGAGATTTTCATCATCCTCTCGATCCTCGGGGAAGCGACGAGGTCGCGGAGTTGACTTCCGCATTCGATCGCATGCGTTCCAGTCTGCTTAAAACTCAACAAGCTTTGCTCGAGTCTGAGCAGTTGGCCACCATCGGACGCATGGCCAGTTCGATTTCCCACGACTTGCGTCATTCTTTGGCGGCAATCGTGGCCAACTCTGAGTTTCTCTGCGACGGCCGCTTGACCGGAGCTCAGCGCGAAGAGCTCTATCAGGAAGTTCGCATCGGTGTAAATCAGATGACTGACCTCATTGATTCGCTGCTCGAGTTTGCGAGAACCAGAGAATCTCTCAATCCCAGTTACGCCAGCGTTACGGAAACTGTTCAGCGCGCGATGCAGGCTGTCCGCCTCCATCCACGCCACCAGGGAACGCTGATCGAAGTAAACAGCCTTGGTCAGGACACGACACTGTCAGACTTGGCATGGTTCGACCCGCGCAAACTGGAACGCGCCCTGTACAATCTTTTGCTGAATGCCTGTGAAGCCGCACCTCTAAGTCGTGGCCGCGTTCAAGTCGCGATCGGCCGCAGCGGGGCGTCGGTCACCATTGCGGTCGCCGACAACGGTCCTGGCATCGCAGAACCGATTCGCGAAAAATTGTTTCACCCGTTTGTGAGTTTCGGCAAGGAGAACGGCACCGGTCTTGGCCTTACGGTCGTGCAAAAAATTGTGCAGGATCACGGGGGCGAAGTGTTCATGGAGCGTACTGCAGATGCTTACACGGTTTTTCGGATCATCATCCCCGGCCGTTCTCCACAGGGCTTTGCGGTAGATGGTGGCAGCAACCTGGCGCGCTCTCCCGTTGAGCCACGAAGCGAAGGTCGAGCAAGTGAAAAATCAATCCGGCATTCGGACACGTAATTGCGCTGTTGTTTCCGTTTCATAAGATCCGTATGTCGCGCTGGAGGATGTTGTGAACAGCTCACGGACGTTTGCGCTTCGTTTAAGCGCTCTAACAACAGCCGCGTTTGCCCTATTCAGCATCGCCAGCCAGGCGCAAGACACTGCGCGTCCCGCGTCTCCGCCCGCTGACGCATCGGTGCGAGAGCTGGATTCCCAAGTGCGCGAGTTGCGCGCCATGGTGGAAGAGATGCGAGCCGAGAACGCCCAATCGCGTGCCGAGATGCGGCAACTTCGCCAGGAATTGCAAGACACGCGTAAACTCTTGGCTCCAATCACAGTAGCGACAGGCAATTCTGCGCCGACAACTGAAGGTGCGGCGTCCGAACCAGGTTCTTCAGCACCTGCCTCAGTCGCTCAGACGGTCGCCGCAACAGCAACTTCTGCGGAGCTGGGAAGCCGCATTCAGAAACTCGAAGAATCCACACAGTTGCTGGGCTCGAAAATTGACGAGCAATATCAAACCAAAGTCGAAACCGCCGCCAAGTACCGTGCGCGGCTTTCCGGGATTGTTCTGATAAACGCGTTTCGGAATGTGGGCGCTTCCGACAATCTTGACTTGCCTGACTACGCGCAACCGCCCGCTCCCGGCACCTCTCAAACCAGCTTTGGGGCCACCCTGCGGCAGACTGAAATTGGTCTGGAGATTTTCGGCCCTACAATCGCCGGCGCAAAGACTTCGGCCAATGTGCGGTTCGACTTCGCGGGGGGATTTCCATCCACTCCGAACGGAGTCGAATTTGGAATCGTGCGTATGCAAACTGCCAGTTTGCGACTCGACTGGAAAAATACTTCGCTGATAGCTGGCCAGGACTCCCTTTTCTTCTCCCCGCTTTCTCCCACATCTTTTGCGTCGCTTGCGATCCCGGCCTTTGCTTATGCGGGAAATCTGTGGGGTTGGACGCCTCAGATCCGCATCGAACACCGCTTCAATATCGCCGATCAGCAGACACTAACGCTGCAGGGCGGGATTCTGGATAACCTGGACTGGGAGCAGCCCACCAATTCCTACTACCGCTCCGCGACCGCGGGCGAGAGTTCCGGTCAGCCCGCTTATGCTATTCGCGCTTCGTGGTCCCGGCCCGTGTTTGGGCATCCCCTGAGCATAGGGGCAGCGGGCTATTACGGCCGCCAGAATTGGTCATGGGATCGCTTCGTCGACGCCTGGGCCGGGATGACAGACTGGCAGATTCCGATTCTTCGCCGCTTGACTTTGTCCGGCGAGTTCTACCGAGGACACGCAGTCGGTGGACTGGGTGCGGCGATTGGACAAACGATTGTGTACGGCGGCAGTCCATCCTATCCGTACACGCCGATCCGTGGACTCGCTTCCGCTGGTGGATGGAGCCAGCTCAAATTCCAACTGACACCCAAGCTCGAACTCAACGGCGTCCTGGCTGAAGACGATGCGTTTACCGGTGACGTTCGAGGCTTCGCCACTGACGCCAATAACTTTGGTCCGATTCTTGGCCGCAATCGTGGTGCGCTAGGCAACCTGGTTTACCGGCCACGCTCTGATTTGTTGTTTTCCGCGGAATTCCGACGCTTGCACACGTTCCCAATCTACGACACCAGCAGCGTGACGAACCAGGTCAATCTCGCCATGGGGATCTTGTTTTGATGCGCCGTCCGTTTTTATCTCGGATCATCTTGGGCTACGTGCTGCTTGTTTGTTTTCTCGCCCCAGCTCAGGGAAGCGAACTCAAGGGAAAAGTGCAACTCACCGGAAGGGGACACCGTGTAAAGGACGCTTCGAAACTTGTTATCTGGCTCACTCCGGTCGGAACTACGCCTGCGGTGCAAGCGCCCATTCAGCAGCCGTCACAGATTCCCCAGCTTGTGCAGAAAGATAAAAGTTTTCACCCTTCGCTGCTGGTAATTCCTGCCGGGGGAAAAGTTGAATTCCCTAATCAGGATCCTTTTTTTCACAACGTGTTTTCCCTGTTCGATGGAAAACGCTTCGACCTCGGCCTCTACGAGAGCGGCACAACTCGTTTTGTTCAATTCGACAAGCCGGGGATTTCTTTCATCTTCTGCAACATTCACGCCCAGATGAGCGCAGTGGTAATCGCGTTGAATACCCCGTATTACGCGATCTCTGACGCGCACGGGGACATCAGCATTAAGGATGTTGTTCCCGGACGCTATCAGATGCACCTGTTCCATCCCTCCGTCTCGCCGGACGGGTTGCACGCCGCGGAACATGAAATCACCGTCACGCCGGGCGATACTTTCCTGGGAAGCTTCAGCCTCGCGGAGTCCGATCTTGAACTGGCGCACAAGAATAAGTACGGCCGCGACTATGATCGTCCCGATCCCGATAGCCCCGCGTACGCGCGACCTTAGGCGGTTCTCGCCGAAAGAAAAAGAGCGTGCCGGTTAGCACGCTCCTTCTCGCCTCTGCCTCTTCACTTCGTTTACAGCAACTCATCTAACTTAAACAAAATTTGCAGCGTTACCGCTCTAGCGATGTCCCCCGCCGCCGGAATGACCGCCGCCGCTGCTGGCATGTCCACTACTCGAACTCGGCGCCCGCGATCCACCGCCACTGTTGCCTCCGTAGCTAGGTGTCCCGCGGTAGCCACCATAACCTCCGGAAGATCGTGGTTGCGCAATCGGCTGCCTCATGTTCAGCTGGGGACGCGAAGTTGCACCGCGGCCGTGGCTGCCGGCGCCATAGCTGGAGGTCGATCCGCGCGAGTAGTTTGAGCTCGGCGAGGTGCGGTTCCAGTAACTTCCACTCGACTCGCGGTTGGAAGACTCGGCGCCGTTTCCGCTGCGACCGGCCGATTCGCTACCGTTGCTGCGCGCGGGCGGTGTAAATGTCTTCCATTCGCTGCGGTTCGGTTCTCCTCGGTTTGCGGAAGTTTCTGCGTTGGCCGATCGATCCGTGCCCCGACTTGCAGAATTGTTCGTCTCTCTGCTCGCGGATGCCGTGTCCGCACCCGGCTTTCGGCCCGCAGCGACGGAGGATGTCCCGCGAGATTCGGATGCTCCGCGAGATTCCATTGCTCTACTCGTTCCACTGCTGCGCCCACCAGCCGTGACCGCACTCACGTGATTCTGCTGCATCGTCTGCTGCAGATGTGCCGTCTGCTGCTGGAACGATTCCGGCCGCGATGCACTCTGGGTTCCAAAGAAATGCTGCGAGCCGCTGTTGTGAATTGTGGAAGGCGCCGCCGCCCGTCCGCTCGCGGACAAACTGGCCCGCGACGGGACCACGGGCAGGTTGCCAGTCATCATGCGAGCGCCGCTCAACTGCGCATGAGTCGCTGCCATCGCGGTAGTTCGGCCAGCGCCGAATCTTCCCGCACCCACGGTGGAAGCTCCGCCAGCGATGTGCGGATCATTGATGTGCGCTACATTCGAGAACCGAGTGCCGCCATGCAGTGGCGCGATTCCCCCAAATCGGCCGTAGCCTCCGACTCGGTTAAAGCCTACAAAACCAAACCTGCCACCATATCCTCCCCACCATGGGTAGAAACGATCGCAAGGCCCAATCGGCAGCCAGCCGAAGCCTCCCCATCCGCCCCATCCGAAACCAAAGCCGAATCCAAAGCCGCCGCCGAATCCGAAGAAAGATACATAAGCCGGCGCCCAGAACGGACGATAAAAGCCCGCACCCCACACCGGTCCGGGCCACCATGCCCACGAACCGCCATACCACATCCAACGGCCATAGTGATACGGAGCCCAACCCCACGGCTCATAGCCTACCCAGGTCCAACCGTAGTAAGGTTCCCAAACCCAGTTGCCGTCGCGGTAAGGCGCCCAATCCTCGGGCTCATTGGGCACCCATACCTGACCGTAGTCCGGCGCGTTCTCCCAACGCCCGTTGGCATCGAGATCTTCTGAGCCAACGTAATACTTATTCGTGTGGTTCCAAGCGTCCGCATTGTGGATCATGCGATCGCGTTCGCTGTTCCAGCGGTCCCAGTCGTCACGATCCGGGGCTGAGGTAATCTTGTAACGCGCATCGGCGCCGGATCCGCGCACCGTCACCATATCCCCGAGTTTGATGTTAGCGATGCCCTGCGGAGTCGAAATCTGCGCCTCACCCTTGCGCACAACAATGATGGAGTCGTCATCGGGCCGTACTTCGATGCGGAACACGCCATCCTGGTGTGCCGGATGCACAGCTACGTTCGGCGTATCGATCTCCGGCTCCGCCTCGCTCTCGCCAAACACGGAGTAATTGGCCAGACCTTGACCGATTTGAATTTGAATATATTTGTGCGTGAAGTTTGCGATGTTGGCTTGCGAGTTCGATCCCAAACGAAGAATGTTCGCGAAATCGAGCTGCACTTCTGCCCTGCCGCCTGGCCCGGTGGAAACCTTGTCTCCGTTCACCACCGGCTGGTTCAACACCGCCGCCGACCACGTGCCGGAATCTCCCCGCTGCGTCGACACATCGCCATGAATCATGCTGACGCGTCCCACACCCTGATCGACTTTAGCCGGACCTTCGCCCGACGGTTCGCCAGGCTGAAGTGGTGGTTCCGTCTGCGTCTGACCCGGTCCAAGTTGAGGTGATTCACCGGGCGAGGGCTGCTGCCCCGGAGGATGTTGCTGTCCGGGCGGAGGCGGCGGACCTGCATCAGCCGGTGGCGCGGACTGCGCTTGTCCTATTTCCATGGGCGCACTGGGCTGTTCCGAGGGGCCACTGCCTTCGTCGGTCGTTTGCGCCTGCACGCTAACCGCGAAAACTCCAGCTAGCGCGAGAGTTAAGATCGCTAGATTTTGCATGAATCTGTTCTTCATAACTAGCTCTCCGCAGCCATCGACAGAAGCTACAGACTACAAAATCGATGCACATATACGAAGCAAATCTCATGCCAAACGTTTTACAGCGGCGACTCGAATAAGTCATTTGTTTTCAGGGACAAGAGGGGGATTCGAGAGGATGGGAATAGCAAAATTTCGAAAACGGTGGCTGCGTTGAGCCAGGTTGGTGGTTTTCAGCCAACAGGGGAACGCCCGGAAACATGATAGTTCCGATACTCAGTTAGGATGCTGACAAGAATTTGGCCAACCATGGATTCTCTAATGCCCGCCCTACGTCTCTCTTTCTCCCTCATCCGCGATCCCGATCTTCGACAGCCGATAACGCAGCGCGTTTCGCGACAGACCCAGCAGACGTGCGGCCTGACTCTTATTTCCGTTCGCCCGGCGCAGCGACTCGCGGATCATTTCATCCTCCCATTGTTCCAGCGTCATCCCTTCAGGAAGGAAATTGCTGGCGCCATTCACTGCTCTCGCCGGACGCACATCCAAATGAATGTCATCCACCTTGAGCACAGTGCTTTTCGCCAGCGCGCAGGCCCGCTCAATAATGTTCTGCAATTCGCGCACATTACCCGGCCAGTGGTAGTTCACGAGAATCTGCATGGCCTCTGGCGTAATTCCCTCTACCGGCTTACCCGAATCTCCTGCAAAACGGGCGACAAAGAGATTCACCAGGTCGGGGATATCTTCTTTGCGCTGGCGGAGCGGAGCGATATCAATAGGCACAACGTTCAAGCGATAGTAAAGATCCTCCCGAAACGTTCCCTGCTCCAGTGCTTCACGCAGGTCGCGATTGGTAGCGGCAATCAGCCGCACATCCACCTTCACGGTTCGAGTTCCGCCCAGGCGCTCGAATTCTCGCTCCTGCAGCACGCGCAGTAGCTTTACCTGTATTACTGGCGGCACGTCTCCAATTTCATCCAGGAAAAGCGTTCCTTTGTCCGCCAGTTCGAACTTTCCAGGCTTGCTGGCGGCGGCGCCCGTAAAGGCGCCTTTCTCGTATCCAAACAATTCGCTCTCCAGCAGATTTTCCGGGATCGCCGTGCTGTTGATCTTGATGAAGGGTCCCGCAGCTCGCCGCGACTTCTCATGAATCGCGCGGGCGATCAGATCTTTGCCCACGCCACTCTCGCCGCCCAGCAGAATTGTCGAATTCGTAGCCGCGACGCGCTCTACCGTGGCCAGCACTTCCTGCATCTTCGCGCTGCGCGCCACCACATTCGGGTGCGCATATCGTTTTCCCAACGCCTCCCGCAGCGACCGGTTTTCCTCGCGCAGATTGTGGACGTCCAGCTCTTTGTGGACCACCATCCTCATCTCACTCAGTGAGAATGGTTTCAGAACATAATCAGCCGCCCCAGCCTTCATGGCTTCTACCGCCGTCTCGACAGAACCGAAGGCCGTCATCACCACAACGGGCAGAGCTGCATTCTGCCGCTTGATCACCTGCAAAAATTCCAGGCCATTCATTCCGGGCAGCTTGAGATCGGTTACGACCAGATTGACGCTGTTTTCCCGCAAAAGTTTGAGGCCGGCTTCCGCATCTCCGGCGGAGAGAGTGTTGAAGCCATCCTCCCCTAGATTCAGTTCGAGCAGGCGCCGCATTTTTGCTTCATCTTCGACAATTAAAATCGTTGGCATGAATTGACTTCCAATTTTCTAACGAGGATTTTCCGTAACCTCGCCCGTCACGGGAAAAAACACTATAAACCTGGCTCCTTGGCCACTGCCTTCACCGCTGCCGCTTTCCACTCGAATGGTGCCATGGTGTCCATCGATGATCCTCGATACGATTGACAGCCCCAGTCCCACTCCGGTCTTCTTTGTGGTTACAAACGGATTAAAAATCTGCTCCCGGAGTTCGGAAGCAACTCCCGGACCCGTATCTTCAATCCGCACTTCCACTCCGCTCCGGCTTGGGCCATTCGTCAACGCCGCCGTCACGCGCAATGTTCCACCTGCGGCGCCCATTGCATCGTAAGCGTTCTGAATCAGATTCACGAAGGCCTGTTCACTGAGACCTTCATCCAGCGGAACCATCGGCAAGTTCGGCTGGTACAACCGCTCCACTCTGACCGAACCGGTACTGTCTTTGTGCGTGGCCGCGACCGCTTGCTGGGCCCGGTCCAGCACGGGTACGATCTCCTGCGGAACCAGTTCGGCATGCAGCGGTCTGGCAAAATCAAGAAACCTCGTTACCAACGCACTCAAACGATTGGTCTCACTCGATATATATCCTGCCAGTTCGTTTGCCAGAGGATTGGACTCGCCCAACTTCTGTTGCAGCATCTCCACCGATCCCTTGATCACTCCCAGCGGGTTGCGAATCTCGTGCGCGAGTCCCGCCGACATTTGACCCAATGCAGCCAGCCGTTCCGATCGTCGCGCCTCTTCCTGCGCTTGTTGCAATTTTCGGTTGGTCTCCGCCAGAGTTTCCGCTAATTCCTGATAGCGTTTGATCTGGCGACGGTTCTCCACTACAAACCGATTCACGACCAGCGCCGCAAGAAAGAAAAAGACGATCCGGATGGCAAGCCGCCCGTAATCCTCTGCGTTAATCTCGTATTCCTGTAAAGCAGGGTAAAGATACGAACAGTAGGCGGCAGAGGCCAGCGCAGTCCAGAGCAACGTAGCCCACGGGCCGAAATATTCCGCCGCGGTGACTGCGGGCAGGTAATAGATGGGATAGTAGTAGCTGTTGATGGGGATTTCGCCAGTGTGATCCAACAGCAGCGTGGCCAGGGCAATCTTCAGCGCGATAACGTAAACGGGCCCGCGACGCGGGAGGCGCGCAATCAGCCAGCCCTCGCTCAGTTGGAGAGCGCCAAAACCCAGCAAGATGAGCTGTTTGTGGTACTCCCGCACGGGTGGCAGGACGGCTAGTAAGGCGAGCAATACCAGCCAGAGAACATCCATCCAATTCATTGCCAGGCGCTTTTGTTCGTTCATAGGCGCAACGCGAAAAAACAAGCGCGCCGAAAACGGTTGCCATCCCGTCTCCGGCGCTATTTCTGTTGGGCGAATCTTCCTGCGCTCTTGCGGCGTTGCATCTAGACCTATCAGAGCGCACTCGATTAACTCACGTCAACCTCACTTCTTAGGCGCGGTCGCATGACTCTCTGAGGAGGAATGCGCGTTCTGCTGGGCGTGCGAATTTGCAGTAGAGCTCCGCTGCTGCACAGTATTGAGCTTCTGTGCCTGGTCCCGCTGCGGCTGCGTGTTTCCCTGCCGAGCAGGCGTTACCGGTTTAGCCGAGGAATTCGACCGCTGCTGCGATGATTGCGTACCCCGGTTCTCAGGCTGATTCTGAGCGTTGTTTTCCGGCTCTGGCGTTCCTTGCGCCTCCCACACCCGCGGCATAGGTTTCTCCTGATTCGTTCCGTCGCTGGGTTGACCAAACGAACGGAAGCCATCGTCCGCCCGGGGTTGCCGCGTCTGCGGAGCCACCGGCACTGGCCGGCCAGGCGCCTGCTGCCGCACCAACAACGACGGGTTCAGCTGTCCTCCCGCCTGGGCTGGTTTCTGATCAAACGAACGCGGCACAGGAGCAGGCGTCCTTAGCGCCACGACTGCACGACTGCTCATGGCCGCCGCCGGCCCGACCACGGTCCTCCCCGTTCCCATCACGCTGCTACGAACGGGCTCAACCGCAACCTCGCGCGAAACCGGGGCGGCGGCAAGTTCTTTCGGTGGCACCGATACCACATTCCGGGCCACTGGCCGAGCATTTATGAATGTGTCGCGGGATACTACCGTCACGCCTCCGCTCACGCCGCGGTTCGCATACGTAATATCGTTCACTGCGGCTCGATTGATAAAAGTGCTGTTGTACACATTCGTCACTCTCGCCATATCTACGCGAGTGTTTGTGATGTTCACCCGGTTCACATATACACGGCTTACGCGATACCCCGGAATAAACACTTCTCCCGGAGCCAGTGGAAACCATCCCACTCCTGCTCCGAAAGAAAACGAAAATTTGGCTCCAGGCCCACCGCCAACCCACGCCACCAACGCCGGAGCATATACCGGCCGCACCATGCTCGGTCCCGGAACCCACAGCCACGCGCCTCCAGCAAGAGCCCAACGCCCGTAGTGGAAGGGAGTGAATCCCCAAGGTTCATCGGCCACCCACGTCCAACCCCAGGGACCGACCCACGCCCAGCGACCGAAGCGGTACGGCGCCCATCCCGCCTCTACGATTCGCGGCCGCCAGCTCATGCCGTAACCCGCAACATAGCTCCAGTCGCCATAAGCGTCGAGGTCTTCGTATCCTGTCATGTCGCGTGAAACGTAATTCGCGGAATCCGACTGATCTTCCTGGCGGTCGCGATCCAGCGCCCAGGTATCGAATCCATCTTCAGCTGGAATCTGGGTTAACTCGTAGTTGAGTTGATCACTCCCGGTAAATGTCGCGTACTGATTCGCCACAAGCGTATAAGAAGAACCGCCGCCGGTGACCTGGCCGCGCCCTCGCCACACGGTCACTTCGGTTCGATTGCCATCCGGATCCACACTGATGCGGTAATCACCCGGCTGCGCGACAACGAACGCCACATTGGGGGTGTCGATTTCATAGGAATCGTCGTCGACATGACGCACCTTCATAATCAGAGATCCCTGCACCAAACGAATCTGCGTTGCCTGGTCGCTCACCTCGAGCAGTGTAATTCCGGTCGTTGGACCGAGCCGAAGCGCGGTCGATCCAATGTGTAGTTCAGCCCGCGAATCTTCGTCCGCCCAAAGATTGTCGCCAGTGACCAACGGCCGATTCAAAACGGCCGCAACCCAATCGTTTTCTCCGCTGGGCTGGAACGAGACTGCGCCTTCCACGAAATTCAAGCGAGCGACGCGGTTCGGCGGATCGGGCGCATTCTCGTCATGAGGGCTTTGCTGATTCTGCGCATCCGACACCACTTGCGCATCCTGCGCATTCAATCCGACGGACGCCTGCAGCATGAACGCCAAGCCCGCTGCTGCGAAAGCCCAGCTCCACCACTGCCTATGTCTTTCCATGATTTTCTCCGCGCCAGACAGGCAATTACAAAGTCGAGAAATACTTCTCAACAATCCTATCCACACCTCTGTAAACACAACAGAGACGCTTTAGTTTTCATGGTTACTAAAGGGTTTGGGCCAGCATGGCCCAGGAAGCGACGAGCAGTGTATTTTTCGGAGAATTCAGCGCGCTGCAGGCTTCGGGGAAATCTCATCCAATGTCAGATTCAGTTCCAAAACATTGACTCGCGGCTCGCCTAGAAATCCAAACTGTCGGGACTCTGTGTGCTGGCGCACCGCTTCGCGAACTACAGCTTCGCTCAAGCCGCGTTCTCTTGCGATGTGCGGCACTTGAAATTCGGCGGCCTCCGGTGAGATATGCGGATCAAGGCCAGAAGCGGATGAGGTAAGCAAATCCAAAGGAATTGGCGTACTGGGATTTTCCGCCTGCAACCGATCGGCATCTCCCTGCACTCGCGCGATGAGAGCTTGATTGGTTGGTCCGAGGTTCGAGGCGCCGGAATTACCCGCATCGTAACCCGTTCCGGCGTTGGATGGGCGCGAGTGAAAATATCCTTGCGATGAAAATGTCTGTCCGATCAATCGCGAACCCACCACCTTATTATTTTTCGTTATCAGTTCACCATTCGCCTGCTTCGGAAACAGAACCTGCGCCAGGCCCGTAATCACTAGAGGGAAACACAGGCCGAACAATACCGTCGTCACCAGCGTCATGAGCACTGCGGTGATCAGATTTTTCTTCATAGTTCCTCTATGCCAGTCCGGCACGCACAATCAGCAGGTCGATAATCTTGATTCCGATAAAAGGCACGATCACTCCGCCCAGCCCATATACCAGCAGATTTCTGCGCAGCAACACAGCCGCTCCCTGCGGAACATATTTCACTCCACGCAACGCCAGCGGAATCAGGGCGACAATGATCAGCGCGTTAAAAATTACTGCCGATAATATTGCCGACTGCGGCGTCGCCAGATGCATCACATTGAGCGCCTGCAGCACCGGAAACGTCCCGGCAAACATGGCCGGGATGATGGCGAAATATTTTGCTACATCGTTCGAAATCGAAAACGTGGTCAGCGCGCCTCGGGTCATCAATAACTGTTTACCGATTTCAACGATCTCAATCAGCTTGGTGGGATTGGAATCGAGGTCCACCATGTTGCCGGCTTCCTTCGCGGCTTGCGTGCCCGTATTCATGGCGACACCCACATCGGCCTGGGCCAGTGCTGGAGCGTCATTCGTGCCATCGCCAGTCATCGCAACCAGTTTTCCTTGCCCCTGTTCCTTTCGAATTAGATCGAGCTTGTCTTTCGGCGTGGCCTGCGCCAGAAAATCGTCGACGCCGGCCTCGGTTGCGATCGCGGCCGCCGTCAGCGGATTGTCCCCCGTGATCATCACGGTTTTGATTCCCATAGCGCGCAGTTGATCGAATCGCTGCCGCATGCCGCCCTTCACGATGTCCTTCAGATGAATCACTCCTAACGCGCGGCCGTTCTCAGCCACCACCAGGGGCGTTCCTCCCGAACGCGAAATCGCTTCCACCGCTGCGCGAACTTCCGCTGGCAGCGCGCTTCCCTGTTCTTCCAGATATTTTGCGATGGCATCTGTGGCGCCTTTGCGCACTGCGCGCCCATCCAGATTCACGCCCGACATGCGCGTCATCGCGCTGAAGGGAATGAATTCTGCATCATGCGAACTCATCTCGCGCCCGCGTAATCCATATTTCTCCTTCGCCAGTACTACAATCGAGCGGCCTTCCGGAGTTTCGTCGGCCAGGGACGAAAGCTGCGCCGAATCCGCCAGCATCGCTTCACTTACACCCGGAGCCGTCACAAATTCCGTAGCCTCGCGGTTGCCGAGCGTGATGGTTCCGGTCTTATCCAGTAGCAACGTGTTCACATCACCGGCAGCTTCAACTGCTCGCCCGGACATTGCCAGCACATTGTGCTGCACCAGGCGGTCCATGCCTGCGATGCCGATCGCTGAAAGCAAACCGCCAATGGTTGTGGGAATCAGGCAGACCAGCAAAGACACCAGCACAAACACCGTCTGCGGCGCACCCGCATAAATCGCGAATGGCTGTAGCGTTACGACGGCGAGGAGGAACACAATCGTTAACCCCGCCAGCAAAATGTTCAGCGCGATCTCGTTTGGAGTCTTCTGCCGCTCCGCGCCTTCTACCAGCGCGATCATGCGATCAAGAAAAGTTTCCCCAGGATTAGAAGTGATCTTCACTTTCACCCAATCTGAGAGCACGCGCGTTCCGCCCGTGACCGCAGAACGGTCGCCACCCGCTTCGCGAATTACCGGCGCCGACTCACCCGTAATCGCCGACTCGTCCACCGAGGCTACGCCCTCCACAATCTCGCCGTCGCCCGGAACAAATTCGCCGGCCTCCACCAGCACCATATCTCCCGAGCGCAACTTGGATCCCGGGACGGTTTCGGTTTTTCCGTCGGGCAGCAGGCGATTCGCCATGGTCTCCGCCTTCGCGCGCCGCAGCGCATCGGCCTGCGCCTTGCCACGACCCTCAGCCATAGCCTCGGCAAAGTTGGCAAACAGGACGGTGAACCAGAGCCAAAGCGTGATCTGCAGGTTGAATCCGAAACTCGTCTGCCCGCGCATTCTCTCCAGAATCAGCAATACCGTGGTTACCACGCTGCCCACTTCCACCACAAACATCACCGGATTGCGCATCATGGTTACGGGATGCAATTTGACGATCGAATCCCACGCCGCGCGGCGCACGATCTTTACATCCCAAAAGCTGCGTTTTGCTTTCTTGCTTACCATATTTGCCTAAAAGGTTTTACCCGCCTGCATCAACAAGTGTTCGAGAATCGGCCCCAAACTTAGCGCCGGGAAAAATGTGAGCGCGCCCACGATCACTACCACACCGATCAGCAGTACCGTAAATAATGGTCCGGTCACCGGAAATGTACCCAAGGTCGCCGGCGTCTGTTTTTTGTGCACAAGATTGCCCGCGATCGCTAGCACCGGAAGAACCATCATGAATCGGCCAAGTAGCATCGCCATACCAAGAGCGGTGTTGTACCAGATGGTGTTTCCACTCAGACCACCGAAACCCGAGCCGTTATTCGCCACCGCCGAGGTGAAGGCATAAAGTATTTCGCTGAACCCGTGCGGTCCCGGATTCAAGATGGCCGAAGTGCCGAAGCTATACAAAACCGAGATTGCCGTCAGCACCAAAATCACCAGCGGAAAGATCAAAATCACCAGCATCGCCATCTTCACGTCGTAGGCTTCAATCTTCTTTCCCAAATACTCCGGGGTGCGCCCCACCATCAGTCCAGCGATGAACACGGAAAGAATGACGAAAACCAGCATCCCATACATTCCCGCGCCCACTCCGCCGAAGATCACTTCACTCAGCATGAGGTTGATCAACGGAACCATTCCACCCAGCGGTGAAAACGAGTCATGCATCGAGTTCACCGCCCCGCAACTTGTATCGGTAGTCACGGTGGCGAAAAGCGCCGAGTTCGCCACGCCGAAGCGCACTTCTTTTCCTTCGAGATTACCGGTTGCATGCGGGGTAAGAGATTGATTGGGGGAACCGTGCAGCGCTGCAGCAGTCACTAGAGGATTTCCGCGCGCCTCGGCCCAATAGGCCGTCGTCACTCCGGCCAGGAACAGCAATGCCATCGCCGCCCACACCGCCCATCCATGCCTCTGCGAACCAGTCATTTTTCCCAACGTGTAAGTAAGAGCGGACGGAATCGCAAAAATGCAGAACATCTCGAGAAAGTTTGTAAAAGGCGTCGGATTCTCGAAAGGATGCGCGCTGTTAGCATTGAAGAACCCGCCACCGTTCGTGCCCAGCTCTTTAATAATCTCCTGCGAAGCCGTTGGACCTTGCGCGATCACTTGCTGCGTTATCGTCTGCATCAGGGGTTTGCCGTCAGGACCATTCACCGGCCTACCGTCGGCGCCAAGTTGCGGGGTCTGGTAGGGATCGACCAGTTGCGCCGTGTCATAAGGCTTGAGGTTCTGCACTACTCCCTGCGACACCAGCAGCAACGCTCCAACCAGGCATAGTGGCGCAAGAACCCATAATGTTCCGCGCACCAGGTCTACCCAGAAATTTCCGATAGTTTTTTGCTCGCGCCGCGCGATGCCGCGAATAAAAGCAATCGCCAGCGCCATGCCCGCGGCTGCCGAAATCCAGTTGTGGTAGGCCAGACCAACCATCTGTGTTAGATAGCTCATGGTGGTCTCAGGCGTGTAATTCTGCCAGTTGGTGTTCGTCGTGAAAGAAGCCGCGGTGTTGAAAGCCAGCGCCGGAGCGACTCCCGCCAGTTTTTGCGGATTTCCCGGCAGCCATAACTGCACCCGCTCCAGCACATAGAGCAGGATCATCGAGACGCCACTGAACAAAATCAGCGACAGCGCATACTCCTTCCAGTCCATCTCATGGCTTTCGTTCACGCCTGTAAGCTTGTATAGAATGCGTTCGAGTGGCCGCAGAAACGGATCCAGCCACGTGCGCTCCCGTGCAAACACACGAGCAATGAACGAACCTAGTGGTTTAGTGACCAAAAAGACCACCAGCAAGAAAAGAAGGATTTGCAGCCACCCATTTGCCGTCATCAGAATTTCTCCGGCCTTAGCATGGCGTACACGAGATAGACCAGCAATCCCGCGCAAATGATCAGCATGACGATCGGTCCAGTGCTCATAGAAATCTCAACGCACTCGCTCACAAAATCGTACGTAAGCCATCGACACTGCAAAGAATAGAACGGTTACAAACAGAAAAATAACGTCTTCCATATGCGTTACTCCTCCAACTATTTCGACAAGCGACCGCCATTAAAACTTGACCAAGATAGCCATGTCGACGAACTGCTCGTCCCGGCGCAGGTCGGGAAACCACACGCTACTGCCTTGCCCCGCGCACGCCGTCTGCGCCGCGCTCAGAGTAAATGCCCCGGACGTGTTCCCATCGTTGCAGGCAAAGAATTGAGGAGATCCGTTATTGGTATAGGGCACTCCACCCGAACCCGGCGGCGTGATTCCACCGTGCCCGGACCAGTACGGTACGCTGGCATGGCGATAATCGTATTCCCAGCGGAACGTGATGTACTGCCGGGGCATGTAGTCAAACGTAACCGACGAATCCCAGGCCCTGAACGGATCCGAAGGATTCCCGGTAAAGTACGGCGCGTTGATCGCCGCTGATTCAGCAGTCTCCCCGTTAATGGGAGGATCGAGAACCAGATAGCGTCCCGGATTGTTGATCTGGCCTCCACCTAGCGTAAATCCGTACCGGTCCTTCTTGAACCACATGCGGTTGTAGAGCATGTAGCCGATAAAGCTCTGCTTCGGATTAATTCCTGCCTTAAAGTTGTCTCCCCCGACCGACTTGGGATCTTTCCTGTCTCCATGACAACTGACTCCTTGCAGATAGACGCCGGTCGAAGTGGTTGTGCTGGGGCCGAATTCACAACCCATATCGCCGGTGAACGAGAACGCCATTTTGTCCAGAGTCTGATGCGGCCTGTCGTAATACTTGATCTCGATGCTGTCGTCGGTGTGGATGCGTCCCCGGTTCGGTATGTAGAGATCGTCGTGGCCGAGTCCATAATTATTGGAGATGATGTTCACCCATGGTCTCGGAGTCCATTTGATTTGCCCGCCCAATCCTTTCCGCGAGTTGGCTGAACCATACGATTGCCATCCATTGATCAGCCACGGTTCGATCTTCAAATGAGGGTTGGGGAAGATTTGAACTCTCAGGCCATTGAAGAACCAAGGGGTGTTCGAAGAAACATACGAAGGCTGATACGCCCAGTTGTCAAAATTGTAGTAGCTGAACAAGCCAATGTAAGAAAGGAAAATACCGGCATCCACATTGATTCCGTCCAGCGCGTTAATGTGGTACCCACCATATGCCTCGGCCAGGTAACGATACGCAGTGTCAAGGTCCCACTGTCCCTTTGCTGGACTGGGATCATTGCGCGGAGTAGTTGCGGAATACATGCCGAACTGCGTCATGAATCTGGCGCGGACATTGTCATAGTGGAAGTCGCCGCCAATACCGAGTTGCTCCAACTGAACTTCGTTGGAGCGAAATATTTCGCTCGATCCACTTATCGTGTTGTCGACGGGTTTATTGAAATCGTAGGTGTAAGTTACATCGGCCCGGATTTCCGGAGTGAAGAATTTGGAATCGAACGCTGCATCCTTGGTGCGCGGGTTGCCATTCAGCCAGGTCCAATCCCAATCCGAGAACGGAGCAATCTTCAGAGTCTTGGTGGACTCGGAGCTGGGAGGGCTGGCCACCGCGACTTGGGCTGGCTGCTCAGTTGAAGCGCCCGATGGCGCGATTGATATCGCGGGCGGCTTCGCAACCACGCCTCCACTCAGCGCGCCCGCCTTCGCTGGTGCGGCCGGTGCCGCAGCGACGTGCTCACCGCCAGATTCTGCGCTCTTGTTGTGCTCAACCTCGAGTCGCAAGCGCTCTACTTCTTCCCGAAGCGCTTTCAACTCATCCCGCATTTCCTGTTGTTCTGTGCGGTCGTCCGAACCAGAGGCTGCGTTATTAGAGGCCGGGTTCCCAGCGGATCCCGCTGTATTTTGCGCGGACTGGGCGTCCGCCGAACTTCCCAGAAATAATGCCAACGTCGACAGCAGTAAGGCCTGAACCGTGTTCACCCTTCTCATGATTTTGGTTCTCCGATAATTCCACGCGATCATCGCTGCGGCTGCTTCGAAGGTCCGGCAAATGCATGCGATCTGAGACGACGCTCACCTGCAGTGCCTCTTTTCGCCGCGGTTCGACTAGCGCATCCTCGTAGCGAGACCAGGGAACTCCCTCGCGCAGCAATGCAATCAAAACCCAGAGCATGAATACCGTTCCGCCAAAACCGATGGCGGCGATTACTGAGGCTGTTGCCATAGCCTGGCCTCCAGCGAAGGGACCCAAGACTCACGCGCAAACATTCGATTGGACCATTTCACGTGTAAAGGTGGTTTAAAGAATTTGTAAGGAATTCATAAAGAGGGAAATTCCAACCCTGTTTCGAGCCTGCTCCCTATTCGGCAGGATGAGAACAAGATGCGCTCAGCAGCCCCATTCCGCCTCGCCGGGCCGCGCAAAATACTCACGCTTTTCACTATCCCTTGTCACCGATTGCAGTTCGAGCAATGCCAGGCGTGCGGCTGAGACCAAGCGGCTTTTTTCCTGTTGCGGAACTTCCCTCCACGAGCCGCGTCCTTCGCTGCCCTTCCCTGATATTTCCGGCACGAGCGCCTGATGATAGTGATGGAAAAGCTCCGCCAACCGTTCTGGTGCGACTTCGTTAATCCACATAATCGTGATCCTCCATGTTTGTGGCGTTTTGTTTCGGACTGTGTTCCAGGCCACGACTATTGGACACGAAAACGCACAAGGTTCGAATAAAAGGTGCATAAAATGTTCGTAAAGGAGTCGATGAAGGAACGCTGGCGGGAATCAGTAAAGTAGGGGGCGTCTACGAACCTGGTTCGAAGCGGTATCCCACCCATGGTTCGGTTAGCAGATATTTTGGAGACGACGGGTCGCTCTCGATCTTCTTGCGCAACTGTCCTACGAAAACGCGCAGGTATTCGGGTTGTTCCGTACTATTCGGGCCCCAGATGGCGGCCAGCAGCGTACGGTGCGTCACCACCTTGCCGGGGCGTCGCGCCAGATAAATCAGTAAATCGAATTCTTTTGGCGTGAGATGAACTTCATCTCCTCGAACCTTTACCGAGCGTGCATCCAGATCGATTGAAAAATCTCCCACAAGAATCGTACTGGATTGCTCCTCAGCCAGCGGACTCCGCCGCAACTGCACGCGAATTCGCGCCAGTAATTCGTTCATGCTGAAAGGCTTGGTCACGTAATCATCGGCGCCAGCATCCAACGCTTCCACTTTCGAACGGTCTTGTCCGCGTACCGAGAGTACGATAATCGGTACCTGCGAAACTTGTCGCAATTGCCGGCACAGGCCCACCCCATCGAGATTCGGCATGGCCAGGTCAGTCACCACTACATGTGGCGTCCAGTTCTTCATCAATTCCAACGCCATCTCGCCATCATTAGCGATGCGGACGTCGTATCCTTGCGCGGAAAGCGTGGTGCGCAGAACGCGCGTAATTTGCGGCTCGTCATCCACCACCAGGATGCGGCGGTGCTCGGGATTCATCTTTCTTTCGTCGACCTCGCTCACCGCATTTCCTGAGTCACGATATGCACATCCACCGCAGGCGTATCCCGCAGAAACTTATGAATTGCAGAAAGATAGAAATATCTCTTCCATCCCTTCGTAGCCGAACGTCCGAAAACGACTTGCGTAATGTGATTCTCGCGCACGAATTCCGCCACTTTTTCCGCGACCACTTTGCCTTCAGCTTTCACCACTTTCGCGCCCACACTCTCGGCGAAGCGCACATTATCAGCCAGAGTTCGCTGATTCTCGTCGCTCTCGTCCGAACCAGTGTCCACGTAAAACACGAACAGATCGCCGTCCAGCGCCTGGGCCATGCGCGCGCCCCGAGCAATCAAATACTGCGCCGCCGGATTCGAGCTGATACAAACCGCGATGCGCTCCCGCACCTGCAGCAATTGACCATCTTCATTCTTCAATTCTGAAAGCGTGCGGTCGACCGCCTGCGTCACCTGGCGCAAAGCCAGTTCTCGCAATGCAACCAGATTTTGGTTCCGAAAAAAATTGGCCAGCGCGCGTTCCACGCGTTCCAGCGGATAGATATCTCCACGCCGCATTCGGGTCTGCAGCGCTTGCGGCGTCAAGTCCGCCATCACAATTTCACCCGCCCGCCGTATGACCCAATCCGGCACCGTCTCCCGCACCTGCACACCAGTCAGTGCTCGGATCGTCGGCGCCAGGCTCTCGATGTGCTGCACGTTGAGCGTGGAGAGAACGTCGATTCCCGCGTCCAGCAACTCGAAAACATCTTCATAGCGCTTGGCGTGCTTACTGCCTTCAATGTTAGTGTGCGCCAGTTCATCCACCAGGACTACATGCGGCTTGCGCGCGAGGATTGCGTCGACATCCATCTCCTCGAAGATGGTCGATTTATATTCCAGCTTCCTGCGCGGAACCGTCTCCAGCCGCGAGGAGAGTTCCACAATTGGTTTCCGACCGTGGGTTTCCACGACTCCAATCACAACTTCTTCACCGCGGCTGGAGCGCCGCACGCCTTCGCTCAGCATGGCGTAAGTTTTTCCCACGCCGGGCGCGTAGCCGAGGAAAAGCTTGAACACGGCGGGCCGCTGCTCCCCGTCACATTCCTTCAGCCATTCTTCAGGACTCTTGGGCATCGCCGTTATTCTCCACGCCGGACGTGAAATTGTCGAATGCGATAAAGCCCTTCGCCAGAAAGCCCAGAGAAGACCAGAGGAAAAGGAATTAAAGATTTTCTCTGCGCCTCTGTGTCTCTGCGGTTAAAAAGCTGTCTTCAGTTACAATCGTCCCGGTGAAACCGCGTTGGCCACAACACTTGATCCGCTACTCCGCCTGCCTTGTGGTTGCCGAATCCGTTGCTCAGGTCTATCGCCGTATCGTCCACGTAAATCCCACGACAGTGGCGCTCACTTTTCTTCTCATGGTGCTGTGGGTAGCTGCATACTGGGGATTTCGCTTCTCCGTTTTTCTCGCGGTGCTCAGCACTCTCGCGTTTAATTATTACTTTCTTCCTCCCATCGGAACCTTTACCGTCGCCGATCCGCAGAACTGGGTTGCTCTCTTCGCGTTTCTTGCTACAGCCGCTATCGCCAGCCAACTCGCGGATCGCGCGCGCCGGCAGACTGCGGACGCCATTCAGCGCCGCCGCGACGTGGAGCGTCTTTATGCCTTCAGCCAACGGCTGCTCGCCACGGATAACGTCGCCGAATTGTTGAATGCGATTCCCGCTTACGTGTGTGACGGATTCGGCGCGAAGGCAGCTGCGATGTATCTGCTCAGCTCGCAGCAGGTCTATCGCACCGACCCCAAAGCAACTTGGTTTCCACTGCATGACCTTCAAATGGTAAGTTCTCGCGGGGAGCCGGTAATCGATTCGCAGCGCGGAATCTCGCTCACTCCTCTGCATCTGGGGACACGCACCACCGGCGCGGTTGGCATCGCTGGACCTTCACTTTCGCGTGCTACTCTCGAGGCTCTGGGCAGCATGATTGGCATCGCCATCGAGCGCGCCGGAGCGATGGAAAAACTTTCACAGACGGAAGCGGCGCATCAGAGTGAAAACCTGCGCGCCGTGCTGCTCGATTCGGTCACCCATGAACTGCGCACTCCCCTTACTGGCATCAAGGCTGCAGTCACGGGATTGCTCTCTGATTACAATCTCGATGAAGCACAGCGCAAGGAATTGCTGACTGTCATCAATGAGGAAACCGACCGCCTCGACCGCCTGGTTGGTGAAGCCACAGAAATGGCGCAACTCGACGCCCACAAGGTCGAACTGCACATCGCTGCCGTAGATATCGCGACCGTGATCGAGTCGGCTGTCGAAGAATCCCGAACCGTTCTCGGCCAGCATCCTCGGGAGGTGCGCGTCTCAGGGTCGCTGCCCCAGGTGCGCGTGGATTCCGACCGGATCGCGGAAGTCCTCAAGCAGCTACTGGAAAACGCCGCCAAGTATTCTCCCTCCACTTCGCCCATCACCATTACAGCCGAGCGTAAAGGAGATCGCATCGTCACCAGCGTCACCGATCACGGGCACGGCATCGACGATTTTGAGCAGTCGCTGGTATTTGACAAGTTTTACCGCGGGCGCGACCAGCGCTATTCCGTGCAAGGCACGGGCATGGGATTGGCCATTGCGAAAGCCATTGTGGAAGCACACAATGGCTCCGTCAGCGTGACTAGCCAACTCGGCCGCGGCTCGGTCTTCTCCTTCGAACTCCCGATTCCGTAGACGAATCTAGTTCTTCAGCTTCGGCCGCTCACAAGTGTCTACGATCTTGGTCGGATCGATGGCGTCCTTATCTACTTGCTCCTCCAGAATCTTTCCATCTTTGCCAATCAAGAAATTCACTCGGCGTGCAGCTTTGTATTTGCTCACGTAGATGCCATATTCGCGCGTCACATCCCCACCCCAATCACTGAGCAGAGGAAAAGTAACTCCAATTTGGTCGGCGAAGGCTTTATCGGCGAAGGCACTATCCATGCTCACACCCAGGACCTGGGTGTCGGTAGCTTCCAGCCTTTTTTGATCCTGCTGGAGAGCTTTCATTTGCGCGGTTCAACCACCGGTGAACGCAAAAATAAAGAATGCCAATACCACGTTCTTCTTGCCGCGATACTGGCTTAAGGAAACCGATTTGAGGTCGTTCCCGTCGAAATAATTCAGCTTAAAATCCGGCGCCATCTCCCCCACCTTTGGCATCGACGGAGACCCCGCTTCGGGCTGTTGGGCCTGCCCGACCGCCGGAGCTGTCGTGCCGAAAGCCAAGACGCCTGCAAGCAGTGACATCAGCCATAAGCTCTTTCGTTTTTTTTGCATCAACGTTCCTCCTGCCAAATGGTAACCCAATACTGCAAAGACGTTGTAAATTGAAGCTTGAACCCTGGGCAGGATACTCACCAGTACCGGCCTCGCAGCTTTCGCATTGCCGAATCGATCGCTAAACCAGTAAATTCACTGTCAGACCTGCCCACGCCGCCATGAATCTCGCCACGCTGAACGATGTTTTTTTTACCGCCGTCGAACGTAATCTCGACCGCGCCATGCTGCACCGTCAAGAGGGAAAGTGGCTGTCTATCTCGTCTTCGGATCTGCGCCACAATGTTGCTGGAACCGTCAGCGGACTGCAGGAGTGGGGGATTCGCCGAGGCGACCGCATCGCGATCCTGAGCGAGAATCGCCCGGAATGGTCCATCGCCGACTTCGCTATTCTGCTGCTCGGCGCCGTCACCGTTCCGGTGTACGCCACACTCACACCCGAACAAACGGCTTTCACTCTTCGTGACTCGGGCGCGACCGCGGTGTTCGTTTCAACCGAACACCAGCTGCGCAAAGTCCAGACAATTCTCTCCCAAACTCAAATCGAGAAAATCGTAGTCATGGATCGTCTCCAGATCCCTAGCGAGCTGGCAGCCAGATGTGAGCTCATGGATCGATTCATGACCCAGGGGCCGGTTGCGCTCGATCCGAAAACCGAAGCCACAGCCCGATCGATTCAAACCAACGACCTCGCCACCATCATCTACACCTCGGGCACAACGGGAATCTCTAAAGGCGCAATGCTGACCCATGGCAATATGGCGTCCAACATCAACTACTCGTTGCTTGGCTTCGACGTTCATCCGGGACTGACCAGCATTTCGTTTCTTCCGCTGTCGCATGTCACCGCTCGCCACGTGGATCTCGCGTTCCTGTATCACGGTGTAACTCTTGCTTATTGCCCCTTCATTGAGAATCTCCCCGAAGCTCTATTGGAAGTCCGCCCCACGCTTTGCGTTTCCGTCCCGAGGGTCTACGAAAAAATTTACGCCAAGGCGGAGATGACTGCCCGTGGCTTTCCCAAGCGCTCGATCTACAAGTGGGCCCTTTCTGTAGGCCGCCAGCACAAGCACGAAATTCTCGCGGGAGAAACTCCAACCTCTTCCACTTGGAAGCTTGCCTGCACATTGGTGTTCTCGAAGATCCGCGAAGGCATGGGAGGCCATGTCGAGACTTTCATCTCCGGGGGCGCACCCCTGGGCCGCGAACTCGCCGAATGGTACGCGTGCGTGGGCATCCGCATTCACGAAGGTTACGGATTAACCGAAACTTCTCCCGTAATCGCAGTCAACACTCCCATCAACCACCGCATCGGCACGGTCGGCAAGATACTGCCCAACATCGAGGTGCGCATCGCCGAGGATGGCGAAATTCTGGTGCGCGGTCCCTCCGTTTTCAAAGGATATTGGAACCGCCCGGAGGAGACGCAGAATGCGTTTCAGGATGGCTGGTTCAAGACCGGCGACATCGGCCACATCGATGCCGATGGATATCTCTCTGTCACCGATCGCAAGAAAGAGCTCATCAAGACTTCCGGCGGAAAATTCATAGCGCCACAACCGATTGAGAATTCCCTGAAGCTCAATCCCTTGGTCGGAACCGCGGCAATCATTGGCGACAAACGCAAATTCGCTTTTGTTATTATTTCGCCTAACTTCCCGCTTCTCGAAACCTGGGCCCGCGAAAACAATATCGACTTCTCCTCGCGGGATGAACTTATCGCCAATCCGAAGGTTCAGTCGCTTTACGAAGGAATTGCGGAAGAAGTAAATGAGAATCTCGCACGCTTCGAAAAGCTGAAACGCGTTCTCCTCGTACCGGAAGAATTCACGGCCGAAAACGGCGCGCTCACTCCTACAATGAAGCTGCGGCGGCGAGTGATTGAGGAACGTTATCGCCGGCAGATCGACGACCTCTACTCTCAGGCGGAAACCATCACCACTCCATAGATCACCTCAGTAATAGATCACCTCGGTATATGTGGGCACAGCCGACCCTGCGGCAGGCCCAGGCAGGCTTCCGTCCGTCCGCGAGCTCAGCTCGACATTTGTCTAACTCGGACTACAATGAACAATCATGACTGATTCCTTTCATATCGCCGACCGTTCTTTCCGCTCCCGGCTGATCGTAGGCACGGGAAAATATAAGTCTTTTCAGGAGACTGCACGCGCCCTCGAAGCCAGCGGAGCCGACATGGTCACCGTCGCCGTCCGCCGCGTTAATCTGGACCGTAGCAAGGAATCGCTGCTCGACTACATCGATCCCAAGAAATATTTCCTGTTGCCGAACACCGCTGGCTGCTACACCGCCGACGAAGCCATCCGCGCAGCTCGCCTGGGCCGTGAAGTTGGACTCTCCGACTGGGTGAAACTCGAAGTAATTGGCGATCAAGCGACCCTTTATCCCGACGTACAAGCCACGCTCGAAGCCACCCGGGTTCTGGTTAGCGAAGGCTTCACCGTTCTGCCTTACACCTCTGACGACATTGTGTTTGCTAAGCGTTTGATCGATGCCGGTGCCGCAGCTGTGATGCCGCTCGGCGCTCCCATCGGCAGCGGCATGGGCATTCAAAACCAGGCGCACATCCGCATCCTGCGCGAGATGATCACTGCCGTTCCGCTGATCGTGGATGCGGGCGTTGGTACAGCATCCGACGCGGCCATCGCTATGGAACTCGGCGCCGACGCCGTTCTGATGAATACTGGCATCGCCAACGCACAAGATCCCGTACTGATGGCGGAAGCTATGCGTCACGGAGTATTGGCCGGACGCCAGGCTTATCTGGCAGGCCGCATGCCGAAGAAACTGTACGCTACCGCCAGTTCTCCGCTCGAAGGCGTGGTGCGCTCGTAGCCCCGGGCGTTAGTCGGCCTCTGGTCACCGGCCTCAACCGAAAATATCTGCAAAACAGAAAAGGGCGGCCGCAGCCGCCCTTCTTAATCCAAATTCTACTCAGAGCATCTTGGCGCTATCCACATGAATGTTGGCGCCCTTGACCTCTCCGCTCACGGCAACGTGATGTCCCACGTGCGCCTGCAGCGCATCCGGATTGTCCACTATCAAAACCTTTTGATCTTTATCTGTGACGATTACCATCTTCGCGCCCTTGGCCAGGCATTTCTTGGTGCAGGCCTCAGCCTTATCGTTGGCGCCCTTGGCACCGCACTGGTCGTCGCTTACCCATCCGTTGACAGTGGTGCTCTTCCCCATGCTGTCAAACGCCATCGCCGTCAGGGCCAACACGAAACATATTGCAAGACACAGCACGAATACTTTCTTCATGGCCGGTTTTCTCCTCATTTTGATCGCGGACCCAAGCCGCTAGTTGTGGCAAGAACTCCAATCGCCGTCCGGCACCCCTCACCAGTCCGCCGGCCATCGATTGCCAGCACTATACCACGCTAGCACGCACAAATTGTCAGGAGCACAGGCGCTTATCTGCGCCGCTCGATTAAGAACCGGATACGATCCGTCCGCTCCGTCTAGCACCTTGAAGCGCTTGAACAATCTCTAGCATGACAGGGCTCACCGCTTCGGAAAAACGAACTGCGTGTCTGACTGAACTCCCCGAACTACTGCCCGACCTGCTGAATGCACTCCTCCAGCACATCGATAGCAACGTCCGCCTCTTCCTTGGTGACCACCAGCGGCGGACATATCCGGATTGTGCTCGGACCGCAACCCAGGAAGAGCACGCCGTGTTCGAACGCCTTCTCGACGATCAAGTCACGCTCCGCAGCACCATACTCTTTCGTTGTCTTGTCCTTCACGATGTCGACGCCGATCATCAACCCGCGGCCACGAACATCACCCACTAACTTCAGTTTCGAAGGCCAGCCGGACATGCGCTTCATCATGTGTGCGCCTACCTCGGCGGAATGCTCTAGCAACTTCTCTTTTTCAATCACGTCGAGTGTCGCCAGCGCGGCCGCCACGCATACGGGATTTCCGCCAAATGTTGACGCATGGGAACCCGGCACCCAGTCCATGATTTCCGACCGCGTCATGGTGATCCCCAGCGGCATGCCGGAGGCAATGCCCTTCGCAATGCAAATCATGTCAGGCTCAACTCCCGTGTGTTCAACTGCCCACCATTTCCCGGTGCGGCCGACCCCACTCTGCACTTCATCCAGCACCAGAAGGATTCCGTGACGATCGCAAATCCGCCGCAGCTCTTGCATGAAAATCGTTGGAGCAACCACGTAACCGCCCTCGCCCTGCACTGGCTCTACGAAGATCGCTGCCACTTCCTCGGGAGGCAGTATCGTCTTGAACAGTTTCTCTTCGATGAAGCGCGCGCAGCTGAGCGCGAACGCGTCGGGATCCTGCGTGCCATCCTTGCGTCCGCGATACAGGTCGGGATACTGCACATGAGTTACGCCCGGCACAAGTGGGGCGAATCGACGCCGTTGCTGCGGTTTCGACGCAGTCAGCGACAACGCTCCCATGGTGCGCCCGTGAAACGCCCCGAAGAAAGCGATGATGTTTTGCCGCTTGGTGTGATAGCGCGCCAGCTTAAGCGCGCATTCAATCGCTTCCGCGCCCGAGTTGCCGTAATAGATCTTGTGCGGGCCGGGCATCGGCGCAATCTTCGACAAACGCTCGGCGAGCTCAACCATGTTCTCGTAATAGAAATCCGTGCCCGACATGTGGATCAACTCTCCCGCCTGCTTCTGCATCGCGGCGACCACATGCGGATGGCAGTGGCCGGTCGAAGTCACAGCGATGCCCGCCGAAAAATCATAAAACTCGTTTC
>JBAVQD010000116.1:0-26539 GCA_049693675.1 Candidatus Sulfotelmatobacter sp.
TCGATCTGAAGACGTAGAAGTGTTTTTCGCTGGTGAGGCACCGAATCTCTTCCTCGGAATTCTCGATTCACCCGAAGCCAATCTCTTGTCATACGCTGTGTTTTCTGCCGGCAAGCACCCGACCACTTCGATCTACCTGCACAGCCTAGTGCCCGGAGCATTTCCCAGGCTGTTGTTACGAGATATCGAAGGCAGCTTCGTGCCATTCTTCGCGCAATGCCAACTGTTCGCCTACACGGACTTCGCCGCTCCGAACTTTCGAATCGTTCGTATCGCCCTCGACGATCCTGATCCCAAACACTGGCGAGATGTTGTACCGGAGATCGATCGCCGCATCCAGCAATTCACGGTTGCAGGCGATCGAATCTTCGTGACTCGCATCGATCGTTTTTCAACTGAAGTCGAAGCATTCGGCATCCCGGATGGCGAGAGAAAAAATGCTCCGTGTTCCCCGCATGGCACTATCGATCTCCTGAATCCCACGAATCGATCCGATAGTTTGTTCTACAGCCACACTTCAATTGCTCAACCGACGACCGTCTACTGCTATAGCACGCGAGACGACAAATCTTGTCTCTGGCAGGAACCGAATGTCCCTTTTGATCCTTCTTTCATCGCTGTCGAAGAGACTAGCTAGCTATGCATCGAAGGATGGCACTTCGATTCCGCTCTTCCTCGCAGCCAGAAAAGATCTATTACATTTGCGACCGCTACCAACCTTCCTGACTGGCTACGGAGGATTCGGGAGCTGTGTCACGCCGCGTTTCACCGCTTTTGCAACCTTTCTGATCGAGCAAGGCCTGCTGTTTGCGGTTCCGGCTCTCCGGGGAGGCTCAGAGCTCGGCGAACAATGGCACCGGGCGGGCAAGCGCCAGAACCGTCAAAACTCGTTTGATGACTTTATTGCCGCCGCAGAGTGGCTCCTATCGGAAGGGCGCTCTACTCACGGCCGTATTGCGATCGGCGGCGGCTCTAATGCCGGCCTCCTGGTCGGCGCCACCATTACTCAACGTCCCGATGAGTTGCAAAGCATCTACCAGTCGCGTCTCAGCGCAAGGCTCGGATACGTTGATGAGGTTCAGTTGCTGAAGACGATCTGCGACGCCCGTGCTGGAAAGATTGTTCCGCTAGTCGTGGTATTTTGGACAATTTCGCTGGAATTCCGGCTCCAGGATCTGGCCGCACGCGGGCTGCTCGATGCTCAGGCGGTTCCGTTGTCAGCTTGCAGGCAGAGGGAAGTTCCCGTGAGCGCATAGCCAGCAACGACCTTCCGTCTGCCTAGAGCACGTGGGGACGGAATATTTCGACAAAGGAGAACCACAATGAACTACACGAAACCGGAAGTTAACACTCTCGGTGACGCAACAACCGTCATCGAGTCAATCAATGGAAAGCCGGCGTTGCAACCGTTCGAGCCCGGCACAAGAGTGGAGAAACCAGCATACGACTTGGATGAGTAATTGCGGCTTTGTCTCCCGGTTGCGGCAGCAACCGGGAGACAGATTAACTCATGACAGGATTCTAGCATGACTAGCAAAAGGCGAACGACAATGAACTACAGGAAACCCGAAGTCGACACGCTCGATGACGCAATAACCGTCATCGAAATATGTCGGGCAAAAGCGGCCGGCGCAGCCCTTCGATCCCGGCAGATCCGTGTCGCTACCAGCATACGACTTAGATGAGTAATCAACGCTTGCATGATTATTCCGGCAGCTGCGGAAATAGAATCAAACGCTGGTTGACTCCATTGCTACTGAACGAATTCCGCACTGCTGTAGCCAGTCCGCAAGCGCATTGAGATCGCGGGTGAAGGTTGGGAAACTACGAACAGGTTGGGGATCACGATCAGGGCTGACTGCGACAAACAACTCGCTTGCACTCACATCGATGCCCGGCTGCATCTGGGTGCAAGATGGGCAATTGCTCGCACCGTTTCTTTGCTCTCTTCGCCATTGGCTCCTCCGAGGACCGGTCGGATGCCCAAGGCGCGAATCAAAAGCAAACTCCCAATCGAGATCGTCGTCAAAGCTGACGAGCGTCATCACACGTCTGTACGCAAACCTCGGACCCACGCTTATCGTCGGGCTTCTGAAGCACCAGTGTCGGCGCGGGCTGCAGCTGTCATCCGACCGGTGCCCATCATCATCGCTCACCCCCTGTTCCTTTGCACCCTGTCTGGCAAACGCCAGTTGCACGCTTATCGGTACCGATCCGCGTCCCAATCTGGATTGCCTCCGAATCGCAGACCAGCCACCCCAGGTCGTTGCATCGGCTGCGATGTGACGTGCAGAATACAATTACGCGCACGGATGGCCCTCGTTCCTGGCGCGAACTCGGTCCCTGCGAAATCCAGTCAGCGGGTATGTATCACTCGTATGTACAGCACACTGGCTGGGTGCAGGCGGAATGGGTAAAGTGTATCGCGCCCATGAGACGCGGTTCAGATCGGGGGACGACTTCGCCTGTCGCATGACGGTACCCGCCAAAGGCAACGAGGAACGATTCCAGAGTGGTGCGCAGGAGTATGCCGCCTACCTCAAGACGCCAGAGGGCCGGTTGCGCAGCGACTTAGCCCTTGCCAACCTACAGGATTTTCTTCCCCCACTGACCCAGCCTTCGTTGTGTGCACTTGATGTCGGGTGCGGCACTGGAGCGACCGCTGTTCGCCTGGCGCAACTTGGCATTCACGTCACGTTACTGGATTCCTCTCCGGCAATGCTGGATATTGCGAAGCGCGCGGCAGGGGAAGCAGAGGTTGCGGACAAGGTCGTACTGCAACGCGGCGACGCTACACAACTGGCGAACTTGTTCCACACTCGATCGTTCGATGTAATTCTTTGCCACAACATCCTGGAATACTGCGAGGACCCGGGTGCTGTGTTGCATGGTGCAGCTCGCGTCTTGCGAGATTCATCGGCGATATTGTCGGTTCTCGTACGTAACCAGGCAGGCGAGGTATTCAAGGCCGCTATCCAAGCGGGTGATTTGGCTGCAGCCACTGATGGCCTCACTGCTGAGCGCGGACAAGAATCCCTGTATGGAGGCACCGTGCGACTATTTACGTCCGATGGGTTGCGAACTATGCTAAAAGCAGCGTCTCTTGTGCCCGTTGCCGAGCGAGGCGTACGTGCCCTTGCGGATTACTTGCCGCCACGTGTTTCTCGCAACGAAGACTACGAACGGATTTTTGACCTGGAGCGAAAGCTGGGCAGCCGGCCGCAGTATGCTGCAGTCGCCCGCTACACACAATGCTTCGCGTTTGACTTGACAGCTGATGGAGTATGGTCCAATGAGTGACGTCGCCGGCAAGTCTTCATCCATCCCATCTACCGCGAAGGCCACTGACGCCACGATATCGCTCGGACTCGGGCTTACCAACGAGTGCAACCTCGCCTGCGCTTTCTGTTATCGGGACCCTGCCCGCACGGATCGCCTCTCTCTGGATCAGGTGAGGTCCGTCATGGAACGACTGCCCGTCCGCACAGTGAACTTGGGTACCGGGGAGAACGGCATGCATCCGGACTTTAAAGCGATTCTGGCGTATCTGCGCACACAGCCGGTCAAACTCACCATCACTTCCAACGGCCATAGTGTTGCAGTGTTGCGGGACGACGAGTTGAGGGCGTTTCACGATATTGAGTTCTCTCTCGATTACCCTTCGCAGGCGGAACAGGATGCACAGCGCGGAAACGGCAATTGGGAACTGATCCACCGGCAGGCAGAACGGTGTGTGAAGCTGGGTGTGCCTGTCACCATCATCGCGGTCATGATGAGGTCGAACTGCCTGCGTCTGGCGGAGGTCGCGCGAATAGCTAAACAGTTTGACGCTCCCCTGCGGGTGAACGTGTACCAGGCGGTGCGATCCGACCTTTATGCACTGTCCTACGAAGAGTATTGGGAGGGGTTCCGGCATCTGTTTGCGGAGACGGACGTGATCGCCATAGGCGAGCCGCTGGTCCGAGCCATGGCGGGCCTGCCGCCGCTCGGCGGAGGATGCGGGGTAAGCACCGTGAGGGTCACTCCGCGTGCCACTACACAGCCCTGCGTTTATTGGCCGGGATCGGGGGAGCCGCTGTCGGATTTGATATCGATGGGGCTGGACATTCTAGACTCCGCGCCCTTCGAGCAGGCCCGCATTCTTCCCGCCGCATGCCAACCTTGCGAGTTTCGGGATTCATGTCATGGCGGCTGTGCCGGACGTCGGCGCTTGCAAGGCGCGCTGCTCGAGCCGGACTATTACTGTCCTATCGTTCGCGGGGAACACCGAACCCTGCAAGTCCGAATGGCCGCGACCCGCGATCTGCCCAAGCTCAGCAGTTCCTGCACTACCGTAGTGATCGCCAGATAGAATCGTCGCTTATTTCGCGTCCACCCAGGCGTCTGACCCCGTCAGCTTGACGGCCACGCCCGAAATGAAGATGTGCAGAGGCTTTCCATCCGCGGTGCCGCGGTGCTCGGTTGAGATAAGCAGCGGTCCAGCCTTCTTGTAGCCTGTCCATGTTGCACTGACGAGGCTTGGTTTTTTGTCCCCGCCGTGGTGGAAGACTAGGTACTCAACGCGATTGTCTTTGCCGACGTAAAGGTCCCAGGTGTCGCCGGGCGTGTAACCGCCGAGTTCTGCCCCATACTTCACCGAGACCAACGTCGCTGATCCGGCTCCCGCCGGCAGTTTCTTCATCCCTTCATCGGTCACGGTGGCGCTCGTGTCCCAGTAGGCGTGTAACGGGAACAGGAGCCAATAATTATCGTTGGTGAAGCCGGCATCAGTTTGCTTCTTCGTGTCGTCGTTGACTTCGGAGCGCATGTAGGCGACCTTGACCGGCTTCCCGTCTTTATCTTTCCCCTCGAAAGAAACCTTGCCGGTTTTGGGCTCCCACTCCCAGGTGCGAGAAAGTTTGAAGAGTCCGGTGATTTCCCCGTTCCAGGTGTAGCGGATCACATCAATTTGCCCGAACGAATCGAGGCCATAAGTCTTGGCGATCTGTTCAAGAATGGGCGGGCGCGTCTGCGCCCAGGAGGGTGCGGCAAGGGCCAGCACTCCGCAAAGCAAGAGACCCATGATGATTAAACAGCGGGTATTTCTCATAGCGTTCACTCCTCGGTGAATTGCACGGATGTCGTTTTGGATGACGGCCAAAGGCTTCGGGCTACACACAACTAATGTTCGGCTTGATTATTGGGGCACGGGCGGTTACCTGAGTCGCCGAAACCCGATAACTACACCGGCCGCTACCACGGATCCGTATTCCAGCAACATAATCCAACTCGGCAGCAGCCAAGGAAGTCCAAGCGTCCGCAAATGCCAAACATAGTAAGTTGGGATGATGCTGACTGTCCAGATGATGATGGGCACCGTCGACGCCGACCAGACGAAGGGCAGCAGCCACAGAAGGTACCACGGATATACGACCGGTGCACACAGAAGGGATGCTGCCATGGGCCAGGCGAATGCGCCCGGAGAAAACCGTGGGGCCTGGCGCCTCATCCAGATTGCGGTAAGAAAGCCGACGAGCACTGTCAGCCCAGCCACCAATTGCGGAGCCGCCACTCGCTCCAGCATTGCAAATGCCGGATCATTAAAGCGGAAACTCTGCACGTAAGTGCCGAGCGAGCCGATTGGAACCCGCCCGTGGTTAAGAAATGGAACGTAAAGTAGTCCGACCACGATCACGGCCAGCGTGGCGTCGCGCACACGAACGCGCCGCCAGTAGAGTGGCAGCAATACAATCGGCAGCAATTTCACGGCAACTGCAAGTCCAAATGCCAGGGCTGCGACCGCGCGCCAGCGCCGTCCTAGTGCAGCAAAAGAAACCAACAACAGCAACGCCCCGACAATATCGATGTGACCGCTACCCGCCACTTCCACCGCCAGTAGCGGGTTCCAGGCATAAGCCAGAACGCAGTGCGCTCCTTGGCCGCAACGACGCAATATGTCGAGCAAAACGAGAACGATCGCAAAATCGCAGACTACAAACGCTACTTTCAGCGCAAAGACAGATTCATGAATCGCAGTAACGGCGCGAAAGAAAAGCTCAGCGCCCGCGGGATATGGGCTCGGTAAATCCGGATTGTTCAGCGTGCGGGTCTCGGCTGTGTGCAACTCGCCGAGCGCGGGATCGCTGGGAACGACAACATAAGGGCTATAGCCGAGCCGCTGCACGCGGCCATCCCAGACGTAGCGATGGATGTCATCATCTGAACCTGGCGGCATCCGTAGAAAGGCAAGATGCCACAGAGCAGCCAGCAAGAGGCCGATGACGATGACGTGGCGCGGGAATGTCGTGGTGGAAAAGAGCTCACGAATGGCGAGGAGGTATGCAATGCCAGCAACCGCCAGCGGGATAACGAAGGAAGGTGCACCCATACTGCCGAACTTGCCTGAGCAGATTGTCAGCGCAACAAGCATGACAATGCCGAGAACGTACAGGCTGCGGGATGGCGTGAGCTTCACAGGTTTCCCATGGCTGTCCGCAACTGTACCCACTGCTGTCGCCAATGTTTCAGCCAGGCCGCTGTGCGTGGCGCCCTGGCCGGAGCCTGCCGCAGTTCCTCGGCTAGCCGGGTTAAGTCGCTCTCCACATCAATGTCGTAGAAGGGATCTATGGAAGCAACGGAAAGCTGCTGTCCATGAGCGCGCGCCAGCAGGGCCTCAAGCGCGCTCTTTGTACCCATGCCGTCGCCATCGAAAAGCGTTGGATGGGCAGCCTTTGCCCCTACGAGATAATAGCCGCCATCATATGTCGGTCCGACAACTAAGTCGTGTCCGGTGAGCGCCTCGAACGCGCTCTCAAGAACCGAAGCCGGCAGGTGCGGGCTGTCGCTGTTGAAGGCAACCACGCGTTGCCGGCGCGGGGCTGTGAAGTGCGCAAACACCGAAGTCAAGCCGGCTGCAAGGCCTTTCCCTTGCTGTGCCACGACACCTACACCGTGCGCCAACCGGGTTAGTTCTTCGACATCCGAAGCAGGGCACATGATTGCGACATCGACAGCGCCCAACGAGCGCGCCAACGTCATTGTGTCGTCCAAAAGGCAGCGATAAAGCTCGGTGACCGCTTCCACTGGAAGGCTCTGAGCTAAACGGGTCTTGACCATGCCTGTCCGCGGAGCTTTTGCCATGACCACCAGCGTGCGGCCCCGGTCCGGCGAATATGCTGGATTTTCCTTGGAGGACTCCATAGGAGATCGCTGTACGTGTTTTGAACGGGGACTCACGCTGGCTTTGGCGTGCCGGCCCTACGATGCCAAAAATAATAGCGCACTATTAGCGAGAGGATGAACCACGCCGCTCCGACTGTGCCCCTGAGCGTACCGCTAATTTTCGATTTCCCAATGCGCGGATAGTAGCTCACCGGCACCTCAACGACGCGGAACCCCGCGAGCGTACCCTTGAGAATCATTTCAACCGCCCATCCGTATGTGTTCTCTTGCAGCTCGAGCCGGCGAAGGACATCTGCTTGTCCGGCGCGGAATGGTCCGAGGTCGCTTAGCCTCAGACCATACAAGAGCCTGATCAGGAAAGCCGCCAGGCGATTGCCAAACGCGGCGTGCCATGGCAGTGCCCCAGGTATGCTCTGCGTGCCGAGACGCGAGCCAAGCGTGATATCCGCGGATCCGTCAAGGATTGGAGCCAGGAGAAGCGGCAGTTCCGCCGGTCGATCGCTGTAGTCACCGTCGAGGAATACCACAATGTCAGGGCTGCTAGCTTCAGCCAGCCCGGTCAAGCAGGCGCGACCGTATCCGCGACGGGGCTCGTGGAGGACGCGGGCTCCCATCTTTGAGGCGATCTCGGGAGTCCCGTCGGTTGAATTGCTATCTACGACCAGGACCTCCGTCACAATGTCAGCAGGGAGATCAGCTAAGACGCGGCCGATGGACTGCGCTTCATTATGCGTAGGAATGACGACCGACACTCGCACGTGACCTTGGCTCAACTCACCACCATGGTGAAGATGGGCGGCGCTTTGCCAGCAAGGCATCGACACCCCACGCTCGACCGGCCCCGCCTACCACGAGCGCAAGAGATGCGAGCACCGGAACCAGCAGTTCCCATATCCACGATGTGCCCCATTCGGAAACCCATAGGCTGCCCAGGTACAGAAACGCCACAAATGCGGCCGGGCGCGTCAGCAGACCGATCACTAGCAGGATTCCAAGACCGATCTCAGTCACGGCCTGCATCGGAGCGGCCATCGCGGCGTGGCTCGCGGCCAAACCCATAACTGCCTTCCACACAGCCGGCGAATGACCCGCCTTTATGTAGTAGTTGATCAAGCCTGCATAACCCGCCGGCGTGTACAGACCCTTCCCCAGATTTTCGAAGAAGACCCACACCAGCATTGCGCCGATCGTGACACGAACGATTGCCAGCCCATTTGCCGCGGGCGCTTGGTTGGCTGAATTTTGCGTCGGGCCCGTGCTCGTCATCGTCATGAACCTCGTACCCAGTCGATGCCGCCACTTTGCGGTAAGAAACAGAAAGGAGTCGGTATTCTAAACGGTTCCTCTTGTTCCTGCCAGTGGACGCTCCAAATCAACGTCGGCGGCAGCGCTTTTTGCGTCCGGCTTCCCATCGAGAGCCGGGATTTGACAGGACGCTGCCGCAACATGCAGACTGCCAAAAGTGTGCTTCGAACGGTGAGGTGCACACACCCCGACCGCGCGGCTGCGGGTTCGTTTCACGGCAGCCCCACCTGACACGTCCGCTAGCCGTTGGGTCACAAAGTGATTAAAAGAAAAGCGATCCTCCTTCAAACAAAGGATACGTCATGCTGCATCGACCTCTACTCTCTCTGCTTCTCGTGTTCTCGTCTCTGCCAGCTCTCGCTCAGAATGAGCGCCATTTTACTTTTCACTATGCATTCACGGTGAAGAACGTCAGCCCCGGCGAGCGCCTGCGTGTCTGGATTCCGTTGGCCCACTCCGATGCTTTCCAGGAGGTGAAAGTTACTTCCAAGGGTGGAGACTTGCCGGTGAAGCAGGTTCGGCAGCCGGAATATGGGAACGAGGTGCTATACGCGGAAATATCGAAAGCCGACACGGGCGAGTACAAGTTCTCGGTGGACTACGACGTCGTTCGGAAAGAGCATGTCGTGCTGGTCAACGGGAAGCCGGCTGGTGCCGTACCCTCAGCGAAGGCGCCTCATGTCGAGTTGGCGCGGTTTCTGGAGCCGGACCGCTTAGTGCCCGTCACCGGCGTTCCTGCGCAACTAGCCGATCAGGAAACGAAAGGCGCGACCACGGCCCTCGAAAAGGCGAAGGACATCTACGAATACGTTTTCCGCACCATGAAATATGACAAGAGCGGCGAAGGCTGGGGACACGGCGACACCCTCTGGGCGTGCGATTCGAAGCATGGCAACTGCACCGACTTCCACTCGGTCTTTATTTCAATGGCACGGGCGGAGAAGATTCCGGCGCGTTTTCAGATCGGGTTTCCCATTCCGGCTGACAAGCATTCCGCCGATATTCCCGGATACCACTGCTGGGCCGAGTTCTATCTTGATTCAGTGGGATGGGTGCCGGTCGATATTTCGGAGGCGTGGAAGCACCGAGAGAAACACGATTACTTTTTTGGCGCCCACGACGTGAACCGGATGCAGTTCACGCAAGGGCGCGATCTGAGACTCGCCCCCGCTCAGGAAGGCCCGCCGCTGAACTATTTTGTCTATCCGTATGTGGAGATTGGCGGAAAGGAATATCCCAATGTCGCGATTGCGTTTTCATTCGAAGACGCCGGCTCGACGCCCATAAAAGCGAGCACCTTACGTTAGAGATTTGTACCTCATGGTTCGAGAATTTCGCGCCCATGGGCTTATCCCGAATGCGGTCAGCCTGACCACGTGCGGCTGGGAATTGGAAGTTCTTCATGCGGATGCCCCTTCAGGAACTCGGTCAAACCCGAACTGGCACACGGCACGTCCACATTGGCGGAACTTTCCACCTCGACCAAATCATCGGGGCGCATCGCGGCATGGAGGGAAACAAAGCAGGCTGATAGATCGTAATTCTGAGGCGCGACATTGACAGGAGATCTGGAATTTTTGCTTCAGGCGATGGCTCGTGTGTCGGACCGATGCTAGACTCCGGCGGATTCGTACCGGGAAACGCGCTAGCAGTGACGGTCGTATTGCTGGCGAGATGCCGACTTGAACGAAGCCGCGTGGCGGCGGACGCATTCGCGTGTTGCTGGCTCTGCGAGTACGCGCCTTCCCCCATTTATGCCGGCTCGCCGCGCGTTGAATATCTTGAGGGGCAAAGGGTGTGCGAAGAGGCGCACCCTTTTTCGTTTACAGGGGAACTCTTAGTAAGCAACCTTCATCTATGTGTTGTCTGAGTAAACGTAACTATTGACCACGCTGAAATTCTTCTCTTCTGCATAAAGCCGCACGTTGACTCTCCAGAGAGAATTTCTGATGCTCCATCGACATTCGGATGTACTACGCAGCGGGAATAGAAGACGAAGCCAACGTCACTCCCCTTTGAGACGTACCGATCTAATCTTACGCCTTTGTCTGCTGCGCCACTATTCTTCCCGTTGCGGAGGTGCGAGTTGCGCAGCCACATCGGCAAAATCCACGCTAGTCGGACGCACAAGATCCACAACTTTGCAAAATGCAAGTAAATCAGTGAGTGGCCGAGCCCGATTCAGCCACGGGTCCTCCCGAGAGACAAAAAACCTTCTGGGACGATCAATGTTCGGGAAAAGGTGAAAATCGAGGAACGAGAAGTGTCCTTCATTTACCCGAGCCAGCAGCGTCACAAACTCGGATTCCAGCCCAGCCGCGTCGATTCGCCAGCGAACAGTATGTTTTCTGTGGATTGGTCGACCAATGAGTACCGAAACGATCAATCCACTCCTCAGTCTCAATCGGGTCCGCCACTTGCCTCCTGGACGAGTAATCGATACGTCCTCTGGAAACATCGCGGCGATACGAGCTATAAGTTCATCGCGCAAGGCCTGTATCCTTCGGCGTAAGTCAATAGGCCCGAATTGGTGAGCGTGACCGTAGCCAATCATTTCGTATGACTTTTGCAGGCTTCCGAAACGGTATACGTATGTGGAAGGAGATGAGACCTCGGCAGAGTCGTGAATTACGCGACGAGACAGTCTGCCTTTTGTCGCGAGTAGTGCTCGCAAGCCGACCAGAAGCTCCTCATCTGACTTGTTGAAAGTTCGCTGCCGCAAGATTCTTTGCGCTTCGGAGAATACCGACAGTTCAACAACCGGTTCAAAGGCTGCGGGAGTGAGCACCCACTCCGACTTCGGCACCCTCACCCGGGGGGTTGATAACCTGACGGACGTCCGACCATAGACGTGACATCCAGTGTATTTCGGAGCGGTTAGGACGGCGTTAACTGCTTGGTAGCTCCACTTGGAACCCCCGATGTAGCCAATCCCCCGGCGATTCAGTTGGGTGGCAATCGCGGCAGTCGACAACCTTTCGGACACCAGCATCCGATAGATGTCTTTGACGACCTCCACTTCCTGTGTGGGTCCGGGAACCAGGATGACACGGTCGGTCGTCAAGCTTTTCCGCTCTCCGCTTAGAAGTTCCTGCTTAGGTACTCCAGCCGCCGAGATCAACATCCTCCGGAGCCCGTAACCGGGGGTTCCGCCTTGCCTAAATCCAAGGCTCGCCAACCGCTTCTGTCCCGCCAGAACCTTGACTCCTAACTCCCGACTATATTCGCCCGCCATTGTCCGCTTCAGAGCCTTCATGATGAGGCTCGGAAGTGTACCGTCATTCGCAAACGTCTCCGCGCAATAATGCACGGGTACGCCCGCAGACTTGCAGAGGAATTCGTAGTGCGCGGACTCGTCGGTGTCTTGGAACCGCCCCCAACGGCTGACATCATAGACGAGGATTGCTCGATACTGCGCGATTCCCGCAACGACATCTTGTAGCAACTGCAGGAGGCCGATCCTTTGTTTAAGAGCTACGCCGCTCCTTCCCGCGTCGGAATAAGTACGGACGATGTCGAAACTGTGTGACGCGGCATACTCCAGAATCGCCATCGACTGGTTTTCTAGGGAGTATTGCTGATGTTCGGTTGACATGCGAAGGTACTGAGCGACAGGAAGCCGAGAGGCGGAGTTCAACGGCGCACTCCTTAACAACAACGAGTTACGGCGAGGGATTTTCAGTCAAACGTTAATCCGTAGTCAACAGAAAACGCTACCATCTCGGCCACCACGGGCTGCTGGATTATTTCTCCCTGGTTGGACGCCTCAATTTCAACCAAGTTGGGTGATTTAATTTTCCGCCTATAGCGCTTGACAACCCGAGGATTCCCGAGCATAGTTCTCCGCAATAAAACTTGCTGTTGACCGAGCGCTTACTAGGGAGTCCGGCGAGCACTTAGCGGTGCTGCTTACCTGTAAGGAGGTCGTCGCATGCCAACTTGTTATTTGTTTGCGCGCCCAATGATCTCTTCCGCCAGGTTGCAGTGGATTCACAGGCACATTTCGATTTTTCTGATCGGTGGGATTCTCTTAATCTCAATTCTGGCGTTTGCACCTGTGATGTCTGCGCAGAGTCGCGAGCCGTATCCAAATGCGATAACAGATAGGTCGATTCATCCAAAAACGCCGATGGCTCCCCCTCCGGTGAATTTGCCCTTCACCGATCCTGATTTTGGCTCGACGATGGTTCGGGTAACCGACGAAACTTCGAACTTTACGCATCCCGGTGGTTATCTGCGTACAGAAGGTAGTGGGTCTTCGAATATGTGGAGCGCAGATACCAGGAAGTTTTACGTTATCGGTCAGGGCGGTTCAACTCTTGCTTACAGCTTTAACCCATCGACTATGTCTGTCGGCTCTCTGCACAATGCAAGCCTTGGCGAAGCTTTGCATGTCCCTCTTCGGGCCGGGGGCTCGTTTAGTTTTATCGATTCTGACGTTCTTTACGGAACGACCGACGCTACACCCCTGACCATTAGCAGCTATAGATTCTCGACCGGGGATCTTGCATCCGTCATCGACACCACGACTTGCGGGGCACAGCCGCAAATGATTCCCGGTCCCTCAACCCGAAGTGATGACGATGTAACTCCCTCCCTCGATGACACGCGAATATCCATCTCGGAGGGCGGACGTTCCTTTGGTGCCGACATGTTTGTCATTGTGTATGACAAGAAGCTGGGTTGCCGATGGTACAACACCCAGACTGGACAGATAGGTGGCCAATGGGGACAATCCGGAGCTTCGTCGGCCAAAGCGAGCTATCTCATTGCACACGCACGGCTGTCTCGGAGCGGGAAGTATGTTTTTATCGAAGTGAATGGCGCTGCTTGGTACGTCTGGGATGTGGCAACGCTGGATGTTGAGCACTGTCCGCTTGCTTCGAGTTTGGGCTGCGGGGGGTATGCAGCATTGGGCTACAACGACCTGGCCAATGCGCGGGACAAATGGGATCAGATGGATATTGTCAAACGTCCCTTCGACGATATCGCCCAAATCACCCCGTTAGTCTGGCCCCTGCCGCCGCCACATTATTGGGGGCAAGATAGGCACTTCACGTGGAGTAATGTGGATGTGCATGACAGTGCCCCCCTTTGCGCTTCGAGTTACGATTACTGGGACTGGGGCAACATCACACAACCATATGAGGGAGAGATATTCTGCATCGAGACCGACGGAGATGCTTCCACTGTGTGGCGATTTGCCCATAATCGTGCAATCGCTGATTACAAATACTTTAATATGCAGCCCCTCGGGAGTATTTCCAAGGATGGCCGCTTTTTTCTGTTCACTTCAGCATGGGATGAACAGCTAGGTAATGAAGCGGACGGCACACCACGCTCGGACGTTTGGATTGTGAAGCTCGACTGAGAGTCTGTTGCATGGGTACCGCTTTGCAGAGAAAACTGATGTTTGCTGCCCGAACCGTAAAGATTCCTGCACTTGTGCATTGACTTATATGGTCACGAACAGCGGCTGTCCTCTCTGGGGATCACCAAATTATGAACGAGTCTCGCAGGACTAATCTTTCCTGATCAGTATGACCACACTCCAAGAGACCAGAAAGCAATTTGCCTTGAACAAGTCGAGCGCGGCCCCATCATGCCGAAAGAATAAGGAGATGGTAAGCAGATTTCGCGCCTGGCTCATTGCTCAGAACTATCTCGCCAGCACCGTAGCGAAATACTGCAATCTTTGCGAAGGTTTCTCTGTGTTCATCGGAACCAAACCCATGGCGGAGGTTGTGCCGTTGGACATTTCCGACTTCATCACGGCGGATCTACCAACAAAGCATTGGGGAGACGGTCTGGTTAACGGCAGGCTGGCCGCGCTAAGATCATTTTTTGATTTCTTATACATGGGTGGGGTTGTGAATTCGGTACCGCCACGATTCATCCGTCCCCGAAAGATACCGAAGAAACTACCGTATGTTTTGACCCAGGCACAGGTACGCCATATGCTCACCCGGACGGCTAAACCGCGTGACCGAGCGATGCTCGAAGTGCTGTACGCAACTGGTTGCCGATTGATCGAGATTTTACCGCTCCGTGTCGGAGATGTCGATTTCAAGAGGCGGACGATTCGTGTGAGGGGCAAGCGAAAAGAGCGCATCGTATATTTTGGCTCGCCGGCGGCCAAGGCTCTTCGTCGATATCTGGGACGACGCAAGTTAGGATACCTCTTTCAGGTTGAGTATCGTCAGCAGCACGGCCACATTCACCCTACTACCAGGACATGGGTGGGGCATTATTCAACCTACGAGACTGGCACTCGGACGATGCATTTCAAATACCTTGGCGTCCTCAGCAAAACCACTCATGCAACGGCAAAAGCTAGATTCAAGCGCTTTCTCGGGAGCGTTGATTTAGCGCGTCCAATCCCGGACAGGCCGCTCTGCAAACATACAGCGTGGAAGATACTGACAGCTGCGGCTAGGCGTATTGGCTTTACTTTTTTGCCCGCCCGAATGCTGCGACATTCATGCGCGACGCATCTCTGGCAAAACGGAGCAGACATTCGCACCATCCAGGAGCTGCTTGGTCACAGCTGTCTGAGTTCGACTCAGATTTACGTGCGGCTCCATAACAGTGAAGTGGCGCGAAAATTCAGGAGCTTACACCCGAGAGGGGCCTAAACCATTTGGAGAAGAAGATCCAACCCAGAATCTCGGCTCATCGACGCAGAGTCTTACTGGACGATATTTTTCTCCAGCCGTGGTTCATTGATTTCGAAACTGGTTGCGCTATACGGCGTCTTCTTCCAGAAGCCTGTTTTCGCAAGCTCCGTTTTTATTTTGATGATTGGGGATGCATGATATGCCGAAAGAAAAAGGTCGCATACGGATGCAACGGCATGTGTTCGACCTGTACCCAAAGGATTCAAAGACGATTATTCTCCTGCCTCCAGAAGAGGGGATTGCGGACTATTAGCCTTCCGCCATTAAAGCAAAGCAGATACGACCGCGTCCGGGGCGCAAAGATTCTCCTCAGCGACCTAGTAAGGGGCGGATGGACCCCAAAACGAATGAAGCTCCGGAGGATCGAGTGGGATTAGGCTGGGAGAAAGAGAAGATCGGTCATGCGCGGCTCGAATAAATTGCTGTTCCGCCAGTTCGTTCCCAGCTTGTGATGCCGGACAATCGGCACGCTGCCGACATATCGGCAGACCCCTTCATGCCAATGGGCTCTTCCCCTTACATTCCAGCCACTTGCAAATTAGTGCACTGGTCCGATAATTGCCTAGAGCTAGGGTAAGAACAGGAGGGGTAAATTTGCCCTCTGGATTTCCTATCCGCGGGCGGGGTGATCGCTACGTTTGGCAACAGTTGCGAGAACGCAAGCGGGAGTTGGAATTGCTAGATAGTGAACACCGATCGGATGGAATCGATATATCCGAATACCGCAGCTGCCGGCGATCCCTTTTGCATGCTATACAGGAACTCGAAACCATATTTAAGAACGGTGGGGAGCAGTTTGATAGCTAATAGGCATGCCTGCGCACTACATTATTGATGCCGAGAACCGTGTCGTTCTAACGATTTTTAGGGGGATATTGACTGTGTGAGAAGCTGTTGAACAGCGCGACAGGCTCCACAATGACCCTGCTTTCAATCCAGGCTTCTGTGAACTCATTGATTTTAATGCAGTATCCGACACCGAGATGAGCCGTTCGGACTTCAGTTCGTTCCTTGCGGTGGATCCGTTTTCGACTGCCTCTAAGCACGCGCTTGTCGCAAACTCTCTCAACTCCGTCACTCCGTCTACGGAGCGGCTGGAATGTACCGAACTATGCGGAGTGACAAGATTCGTGTAAGAATTTTCAAAACCTTTAATGAGGCTTTGGATTGGCTGGCCGAGAACTAACAAAGGCGTAGCTCGTTTGAGTGAGAATCAGCTGTGGAACAAGAAAGACATCAAGGCCCTGCGACATAAATGCGGCTTTCATGGCATCGCAGTGGCTGAAGCCGGTGACGATTCAATTGAGTCGTGATTACCAATCAGTTTTTCAGGTCACAGATCATCAGCCTACAAATTAAGCTCCGCCATTGGGGGAAGCGTCTTTGTCTCTTGTCTGCAAGATTCCAGACGCACGGTTCGTATCGAACACAGAGACTGCCCGCGCGAATTCGAAGCCATGACGAAAGATATTTTTATTTCTGACGACACCTTCGACATTCATCTGGTCCAGTGGAAGGTGGATCTCCAGTTCTACCGCTTCCCCGATGGATAGCTCCACGGCGAGGATTGCAGAGATTCCAGATTCGCTGATTTCGAGCGTACGGCCCGGAACTGGGCCAGCCATCTTGGAGTGGACAACAATGTCAACCTCCAGAAGGGTTCTGGGATGACGCCGGTATTCAATCTGTGAGGTCGCTTCTTGGCCTTTCAATCAAGTTTCCTTTCCGCCGTTCTGTGCGGTATTAAGACCTTGACCTTGCTCGGGCTACTGTTGATCCTTTGCATAGACAAATTGCGTCGCAACAGCAATCATCGAAATCGGCAGCTAACTCAATAAGTGCGACCGTAAACTGCGAACCTATGCATTGTAAATTGGTGCCACGGGAGAAACTATTACATATTATCCCTCGTTACGAAAAGCGAACACCGAGAGAGATCTCATAACCGCATCTGACTATTAAAACGAATGGAGTAACACTAATCCGAAGTTAATCGTGATATCGATCATCCAGGTCCGCGACACTAAAACTCGCTTGCAGTTGCGCGTAAATCTAGACTCCAGACTCTGGAGACTTTCTCTATATGTTTCCTCGGCTATAATTGATTATCCCCGCAATGTTCGTTCACGTCTATCGGCAGCGCTTCGTAGCGTTGGGTATAGGTCTCGGAGACGGTTGCTGCCAAAGTGCTCATGGACTTGTTCGCTTCACTTCCGCATTCAAAGAACTGGATCCGGTTCCACAATTCAAGGCGACGGCCAAGCGGGCGAATTCCTGGAAGCCCGGTTTTCACAATCGTTCTAGACTGCGCGGCGACCTTCCAACAAGCAATTCCGCTTTACTTTAGACGACCCGTGCGGGCGAGACTCGCCCGCACGTTGGGCTGCAGAGAGAGGGGTCACCGTGATCTCTTTCGTCGTCAATCCTGCTTCGCCTTGCTTCAGAATCGCGATGATCTACCCTTCGCTGTGTCGCGTGCCTTTCATGACAGTTCTCCTCTCCTGGGTTGGGGAAAACTCACATTTTAGATTCTCCAGTTTTGGCGGTTGGGTCAGTGAATCCCGCTAACAGCAGACCGTCGCCACAGCCGAGGTTTATCCACTATTGTAGGTTTCGGATGAGATCTTTCGGAGAACGAGGAATGGATCTATGTTCCCCGACATCTAAGTCGGTTCATTCGATCACCAGTTCGGCCTCGCGATCCGAACTCCGGGGACTTATATTCTCTGTTTCTTTGGGAGGTTCCCCGGCGAAGTCGGCCAGTTGTAGACGTAAATTGCCGGGATTCGTGGCATAGGCCAGACCAGTCTCCAACTCGATAGCCCCAGCACGAATCAGTTTCTCGATGCCACCATCAAAGTGCTGCATGCCCTCGGTGTCGCCATCTCGCATCGCGTCCACTAACGTCTTACCTTCCTGTTCTCCTTTCTCCAGATATTCGCGAGTGCGCAGCGTTGCCTTGAGGATCTCCAACACGGCCACGCGGCCCTTGCCGTCTTTTGCGGGCAGCAGGCGCTGCGAAATGATGTAACGGAAACTTTTCGCCAGGCGATTGCGAATGACATGCTGCTCCGCCATGGGGAACACTCCCACCACGCGCTCGACAGTCTTTGAGGCGTCGATGGTATGGAGCGTGGAGAGAACAAGATGTCCAGTTTCGGCAGCTTCCAGCGCGATTTCAATCGTTTCTCTATCGCGCATTTCACCCACCAGAATTACTTTCGGCGCTTGGCGCAGTGCAGCCCTTAGCGCGAGTGCAAAGCTTGGAGTGTCACTGTGCAGTTCTCGCTGATGAATAATCGATCGCTTATGGCGGTGCATGAATTCGACTGGATCTTCGATAGTAATGATGTGATATGCCTTGGTTTCGTTGATCATGTCGAGAACTGCCGCCATTGTGGAAGACTTCCCGGAGCCTGTCGGACCGGTGATCAGCACAATGCCGTTTTTCAAATTGGCGATCTCCGCCAGTTGCCCAGGCAATTTCAGTTCCGCGAATGTGGGAATGCTTTGGGGAATGACACGCATTACGATGGCATGGCTACCCCGCTGCAAAAATATGTTGACTCGAAACCGGCATTCGCCGGCGAGGCTGTAGGAAATGTCGCACGACCCTTGCTCCCGCAGTGCCGTCAGCGCTTGCTGGTTGCCGTCCATAAGTTCCTCGGCGATACGGCGCGTGTCGTCAGGGCCAAGCGGTGGTAATCCAGTGATCTTAACTGGCACCAACCTACCACTGACCTCGATATGCGGCAGGCTACCGGGCGAAAAAATTAAGTCGCTCACGCGGGTTGAGGCACGTAGCATTGCTGACAGCAACGCTCCAACTGGAATCGGAGGTTTGGCGGCAACAGGGTTTTGAGTGGGAACGTTAGCTGGAGAGTCCAGAATGTACTCCTTATTCTATTGCAGCTTACCTTCCGAGTACTACCGTCTCAAGTCACTAAGGTCGTGCTGCTCAGGGCTTGACTTACAGGTTTGGTTCACTCCGCCAGGGAAGTTAGTATCCTTCGAGACATTGACGATCAAGCAGATTTGTTAGCCCGTCTCTGAAGTTACAACATACGAGCCGCGCCTGTTGTCGACTATTTGTTGATAGGTTTAGGAAACAACAGTTCCAATAAAGCCAGCGCTGCAGAATTACCGATCCACGCGTGGCCCACGAGGAACAACGTCGCCTGTTCACGGCTTCGCGTGAACAGGCTTGGTGGAGAGTAAATCTTCGTCGGTGGTTCTACATTACGGGACATCGATAAGGTGCTACCGTTTGCACGCAAAGTTTGGCACGGAAAGTAACTTTGTCTAGTTGCTATTTCATTTCTGTTACGAAATCCGAACAACATCCTAGAAGTATGACTTTGGTAATTGGAGATTGCTTATCTGAGTGTGCCACTCTTACCAGGTCTGTTGAGGAGTAGATGTATGCTGTACGAGTCGCACCAGTCTGTCACGGGGACTATCCTAGTCGCCGACGACCAAGCCGCGAATCGGGAACTGTTAGAAGAACTCCTCACAACCCAGGGATTTAAAGTCGTCACAGTTTCCGATGGTGCAGATGTTCTTCAGGAGTTAATTGGAGCGCAGGTGGACCTGGTGCTAATGGATGTGATGATGCCTCGTCTCACTGGTTTTCAGGCCTGCGAGGAAATCAAAAACAATCCAGACACCTATTTGATACCGGTGATTTTGATAACCGCCCTTTCTGACAGGCAGGACCGGATCGAGGGAATCAAAGCGGGAGCGGATGACTTCTTGAGCCGTCCGGTCGATAGAACCGAGCTGCTCGCTCGGGTGAGGTCCCTTTTAAGGCTTAAGCAGCGCACGGATGAGCTGGAGCGGGCCGAGTCAGTCCTGTTCTCGCTCGCGCGGAGCATTGAAGGCAAAGATCCCTACACGCATGGTCATTGTGAACGCCTTGCAGAGTATTCGGCTCGTTTAGGCGAACAACTGAAACTTGCGGAGGATCAAATTACAGCCCTGCGTCGTGCCGGAATCGTACACGACGTAGGAAAGATTGCTGTACCGGATGCGATTCTGCTGAAGCCCGGACGTTTGACTCCTGACGAATGGACAATTATCCGGGAGCATTCGGTCGTTGGCGAGCGCATCTGCGCGCCATTGAAGTCTTTCCGTTTTGTGCTTCCGATCATCCGCCATCACCACGAGAAACTTGATGGCTCCGGATACCCCGATGGGCTGAGAGGCGATGCGATCCCGGTTACCGCGCGTGTGCTGCAGATTGTCGATGTTTACGACGCACTTACTACCGACAGACCATATAAGAAGGCCTTTTCGATCACCGATGCGCTGCAAACGATGAAAGAAGAAGTGTCCAAAGGCTGGTGGGATCCGCACATCTTCGATCAATTCGAGCGGCTCGTCAGGACCGGAACTGCAGATTTCCTCTCTCGCAGTGCAGCGGCCAGCGGCGGATAACGGTCGATTCGACTGTGCGCGAGCTCTGAAACTTGGAGCATAAGAGAAGCAGAATGGCATGCCGACGAACACGGCGAAGCACTTTAAACATAAAACTTTGATGACAATGCCAGGCAAAATCGGGAAGTGGGCATCCGAAAACCAATGGCGTTTATACTCCTTATTTTTATTGTTGATGGTCCTCCCGATCGTGGTATTTGCTTATTCCGTGGGCAAGGTCCTGCGGCATCAGACAGAGAATCAGGCTGCCACAGAAAGCACCCAGATTGCTCGCGTTTCAGCCACTCTCGTGGAGGAAAATTTCAGTCAAAGCGTAGCGTTCCTGCAATCGATTGCCACGCGCCGGAGATTTCTCCAGGCGTGGAAAGAACACGATCTGGACGGGGTCGAATGGGACTTGAAGCAAGCAAGCAGATTACGTCCGGACTTTGCTTTTGTCAGCGCATACGATCTCGAAGGAACAATGAGGGCGGTTTACCCGCCTCAGCCGACGGTGCTCAACCATAATTTCGCCTACCGCGACTGGTACAAAGGGGTGGCGCAGGACTGGAAACCTTACATCTCCGAGGTATATCAGACCGCAGTTGCACCCTACCAACTGGTCGTCGCGATTGTGGTGCCGATCGAAGGCCCAACCGGTCGGCCCATGGGCATTCTGATGGCTCCATATGCGCTTGACACGATGAGCCACCGCCTGGTGCATACGAAGATCGAGGGTGCATGGACGATTTCGCTGGTGGACCAGCACGGTCATTTATCCGCTCGACCGAACATCGACTCCTACTCGGCCCCGATTGACTTGAGCCAGTATGAGCCCGTGAGGCTCGTCGAGGCACGCAATAACGGTCAGGGAACGTTTGTGCGCGAGGGCAACGCTTTCTTTGCGGCATACGAACCGGTGGGTTCATACGGTTGGGGAGTTCTGGTAGAACAACCACTGTCTGTTTTGCATCAGGGTGTCTGGGCAGTGGAGGGGAGGGTATGGTTTCTTGGGCTGGTGTTCGTGGTGGTTGGTCTTGGCGTAAGCACCTTTATGGCCTCGCTCTATTCCCGACTGGAAGCCGGTAGCCGATTTATCGATTTGTCAGTGGATATGTTCTGCATCGCCGGGTTTGACGGGTATTTCAAAAATTTGAACCCCGCCTGTGAAAAAACTCTGGGTTTTACTACCGCCGAACTGAGGGCAAGGCCTTATTTCGAATTCATCCATCCCGACGACCGCCAGGCAACTTCGGCCGAAGCCTCGCGGCTGAAAAGTCCTCACGTAACTTTTGCATTTGAGAACCGGTATTTATGTAAAGACGGTTCGTATAGGTGGCTATCCTGGAATGCCGTCTCAGCACCTGAACAGAAAGCCATCTATGCTGTTGCGCGTGATATCACTGAGCGCAAACATCTAGACGAGGCACTGCGTGAAAGCGAGGAGCGCTTTCGCTTACTAGTAAACGGTATCAAAGACTACGGCATTTTCATGCTCGATCCCACCGGACACGTTGCCAGCTGGAACAAGGGAGCAGAACGGATCAATCGTTATACAGCCGATGAGATCGTAGGTCGGCACTTTTCTTTGTTCTATCCTCCAGAAGATATGCAGAAGGGCAAGCCTGAGCACGAACTTCAAACAGCCATTGCCGAAGGTAGGTATGAGGACGAGGGTTGGCGGCTACGAAAGGACGGATCGAGATTTTGGGCCAGCGTCGTCCTCACCGTTTTGACGGACAGCAGCGGCAAACTGCGTGGATTTTCCAAAATTACCCGCGACATTACCGAGCGCAAGCGCGCTCAGGAGTCGCTACAGGAGATGGAAGAGCGACACCGGAAACTGTTTGACAACAACCCGCATCCCACATGGGTCTATGACCGGGAGACGCTACGATTTTTGGCAGTCAACGGTGCCGCGATAAAGAATTATGGATATTCCAGTGAAGAATTTTTTGGGATGACCATCAAGGACATTGGTCCGCCAGAAGATGTGCCGTTGTTGCTTGCAGCTACCGATGGGATCCGCGATGGGAGTGAGATGCTGGGTGTATGGAAGCATCGCAAAAAAGACGGAAATAGTCTGGATGCAGAGATCACCACTTATGCCATGAGCTTTGCGGGACGTCCCGCCAAGGTTGTCGTCGCCGTCGACGTCACACGAAGGAGACGTGATGAAGCAGAAAAGCGCAAATTCACTGAAAGGCTAGCTGCGAGCAATCGAGAACTGGAGTTTCGTAATCGCGAGGTGGAACGCGCAACCAAACTGAAAAGCAAATTTCTAGCCAGTATGAGTCACGAATTACGGACCCCACTGAATGCGATCGTAGGTTTTTCCGATCTCTTGGCAGAGGGCAGCCCAGGTCAACTCAATGATAAGCAGAAACGCTTCGTCAACCATATTAAACAGGGTTCATCGCATCTGTTGCAACTAATTAATGACATTCTGGATCTTTCCAAGATCGAGGCAGGACAACTGGAACTGCGGAGCGAAGAGTTCCTTGTGAGAGATGCCTTACCAGAAGTACTCTCTACCATTCGTCCTCTCGCGATGGCTAAGAACATCCGAATTGAGGAGAAAGCGCAGAGCAAATCTCTCCTTAAGGCAGATCGGGTTCGCTTTAAACAGATTCTGTATAACCTCCTCAGCAATGCAGTTAAATTCACGCCCAAAGGGGGCCGTATCACCCTGGAGTGCATAGACCACGGAGACTTCGTCCGCGTGTCCGTAACAGATACCGGGATAGGTATCCGATCCGAAGACCAGCAGGTTATTTTTGACGAGTTTCGGCAAATTGAAGGTTGTGCCGACGCCGCCCAGGAAGGCACCGGGCTGGGACTTGCCATTACTAAACGACTGGTTGAGCAACAGGGTGGTCAGATTTCGGTGCAAAGCGAATTTGGAAAAGGCAGCCGGTTCACCTTTACCCTTCCTGCCGTTGAAGCGGCCTCCGGGGTTCGCTCCATTCAAGAATCCCCGACAGCTTCTCTGACTGAAACTCCAGGTCGTCTTACTCCGCTGGTGCTGGTGGTAGATGACGAAGGACCGGCCCGAGAACTTCTGGCCAGCTATCTGGAGCCGGAATACCGCGTTGTCATGGCGGAGTCAGGGGTTGAAGCTCTTAAGAAAGCTCAACAACTGCGCCCGGACGCCATCACCCTGGATGTGCTCATGCCCGGCAGTGGTGGTTTCGAGACCTTGGCGGCACTCCGAAGGAATCCAGAAACTGCCAGGATCCCGGTCATCATCCTCTCCATCGTGGATCAGAAGCACGTGGGTTTCGCGCTGGGTGCAGCCGACTATCTCATTAAGCCCGTTCGCAAGCCCGCGCTGCTGGAGACGATGCGCAGACATGTTCCCTCGCCCGCCGACGATGATTCGTCCATTCTGCTCGTGGATGATGATCCTAAGGCGTTGGAACTTATGCAGGAAGCTTTGCGTTCTGCCGGATACGAGACTCAGTGCGTTCGCAGCGGCACCCGAGCTCTGGAGGTTTTGGCCAACAAAGTTGTGGGTGGTATTTTGCTGGATTTGCTGATGCCAGGTATGGATGGATTCCAAGTCATTCGCCACGTTCGACAGGAACCATCTCTGAAGCAACTGCCAATTCTTGTGATGACAGCTAAAAACCTCAGCCAGGATGAGATTGCTGTTCTCACCAGTGAGACGCAGGGCCTTCTGCAAAAGGACGGGGCGTGGAAGGAGCATCTCATTGCCGAAGTGAGCAGGGTAATTAGAGGCTCGAGGCTGGCGAAGTCTGCGGGGCAGACATGATCAAAGTTCTCGTAGCTGAAGACAATGCCGTGAATCGAGAATTACTTCGTGAACTGCTCGAAGGGCGCGGATGTACGGTCAGTGAAGCGTGCAATGGTGAACAAGCGCTCAAGATGATTGAACAGGCTCCACCAGACTTGCTGTTGCTCGATATAGGCATGCCTATACTGGATGGATTTGCTGTAGTACGCCACATTCGCCAGGATCCTCGAGTGGCTTTACTGCCAGTAATTGCGGTTACCGCGTATGCCATGCGAGGTGATCAGGAACGGGTCCTCGATTCAGGGTTTGACGGTTATCTGTCGAAACCAGTCAATCCATCCTCGCTTACCAAGGAAATTAACCGGTTGCTTACTAAACAAGTCCCTCGGCCCGCAAGTCAGAATCAAACCGATAAAGATCAAGGTAGGGAAAAAGCTGGCGGTTCCGGCTCACCCTAGCGTTCCATCTTTTCAACCTCAGCTATAAACTGGCGAATCGACTCCTGGCTTTGCACACTTACTTTCGTGAATTGAATCCCTTGACGCTGCTCAGTTCCCCACACGACGATACCGGCTGCGTCAATAGTCGCGGCAGAGACTGGTAGTTGGAATGACAATCGGACCGAATCCTTGGATTTCAAGCCACCAACTTCCACCTGCATCCCGCCCTGGCTGAGGTTCCAGCTCACTCCGCGCAATGTTCGAGAGCCTACGCGGCAAGTAACATTCGCCTGTAGAGGAGTGCGCACATACTTACGTCTGTTTTCGAGGATCCCACCCACGACCGTTTTGAACAAAACAGCAAGTTTTTGCCTATCCACCGGCTTCTGAAGAAAAAAAGTGGCTCCAATCGCAAACGCATCGTGCATGGTTTGCCTCTCATCTCTTCCGGTGACGATGATAATAGGTGTGGATTTATTCCATGATGACTTACGAATAAGGCGCGCCAGATCGAAACCATTCAGACTTGGCATTTCCAAGTCCAGGAAAATTCCATCGAATTTTTCCTGATTGACCACTCCGACCGCTTTTTCGCTATCGCTAATCGGCCGCACTTCGGCCTTTAAGGACGTGAACACCTCGGTCATTAGCTCCAGGCTTGCAAGGTTATCTTCAACCACTAGCAGTTTCAGAGCTTGCATTCGGTTACCCTCACCTGTAACCACGACTCCTTTATACTATAGTTCGTATGTTATCTTTCAAACTTACTGGCTTCTCTTGGTTCATCCAAGCCCAATCTCATATCCTTTAGCTTGCCCTGTCCTAACAGAGGAAACGCGTTCTTGAGAGCGATCAGGTTACTCATACATAAATCATGTTCTTCAATGTGTTTGGAAGGTCTCGATTTCAGATTTTCGTAACTTTCCGTCACTTTTTCCTAGTCTAGAATTGAATTTGTCCCCGGAATTTCAATCGTCCAACATGTTGAAAAGGTGACCAACGCTGTGCGACACAATCTCCATCCGGAGACAGAAAACCCGTTAGTCTCCCCCTTCGCCAGGTCGAGAGTCGGGAATGGTGGCTTTGGGGCTGTGCCGTAGTCGTCACACTCGTTCTAACGTTCGGTATCCTTTCACTGACCTTCCCTGGTTTTCATTTACCTGCCGATAACATCAACTCGCTGAATCTCAAAGAGTGGGTTCGCGGACTGGCCACGGTCGTACTGCTATTCGATATTTACACTGTCTACCAGCACCGAGAGTTGCAGCGAATCCGCCGCCAATTGGCGGAGCGCGAGCACCTCTTCCAATTGATTACAGAAAACGCCGCGGACATGATTGCCGTGGTCGATCGGCGTGGACAGCGCCTCTATAACAGTCCTGCGTATCATAAAATTTTAGGATACGACCCTGAAGAACTCGCCGCGACTTCTTCCATGGATCAGATTCACCCAGATGATCGAGCGCGTGTAATCGAGGCCGCCGAGAAAACTCGCAATACCGGCCGGGGAGAACGACTCGAATACCGCATCCGGCACAAAAACGGTTTCTGGCGCTTTCTTGAATCCACCGCGAGCGTTATTCACGGCCCGGAAGGCGAAACTGAAGGGCTGGTCATCGTAAACCGTGACATTACTCAAAGAAAGCGAGCTGAGGAAAAGCTGGACCACTGTTGTAGCAACGTGATTTTGTCACCCTAACGGCAACATGAAAATGTCACCCTGGCGAAGCCAGGGTGTGTTGCAGGCGGGTGTCGCCGTAGTAGAGCGAGACGCGCCCGTCGAG